>NZ_KV794423.1:51460-55526 GCF_001808745.1 Streptococcus sp. HMSC057G03 | reverse complement strand
TTCAGGCACTTTTCTCACAGCGGAAAGTTTCAGTAGATGCTTGCATCAGTTGAAAATCGTGATGATGTTTTCTGCTTTGAAGAAACCATTCTTTTAATATCAAATCATTTAGAAGTTCTGTTTTGCAGAACTTTTATTCTCCTCTGGAAATTTGTGATACAATGAAGAGAAAGTATTTCAATGACAGCTCAATTTGTCGGCGGATCATTGGAGAAACTAGGTACGAAGAAGAGGTAGGAATGTTAGAGAAGTGGGAGAGTGTGAAAGGGACCATCAAAACGATGGGAAAAGAACTATCGGCGGCCTTTGATTGGGCTTTTGATCGTCTCTTCTCAAAGATTCAGCTGACCAATGAACAGTTTGTCTATGTGCTCTTGTCTGTTGTTTTCATCGTGGCCAATGCTATCTTATGGGTGCAAAAATTCCAAGGCTTTCCGATCACCGCAACGGAACGGCCAGAGGTTGTGTACAAGGCCAAGACACCGGCTGATCAGATTCCTCATACAGCTCGGATCATGGCCAATGGAGATCAGCTCTATCATGATTTGGTCTATATGAGCGCGCAAAAAGAAGATGGGACCTATGATTTTCATGAGAATTATGAGTATGTCAAACCCTGGCTACAAAAGGCGGATCTAGCCTTGGGTGATTTTGAGGGAACCATTAACCCCAATTATTATTTGTCAGGATATCCTCTTTTTAATGCGCCGAGCGAAGTCGTACCAGCCATCAAGGATGCTGGTTATGATGTCATGGATTTGGGACACAACCATATCTTGGATTCAGGTCTAGAAGGAGTCTATTCGACAGCTAAGGCCTTTGAAGATGCAGGCATCACACCTGTCGGTGTATACACGCATGAAAAGAGAGGGCAGGCCCCCTTGGTGATCAAGGAAGTGAATGGCATCAAGATTGCTATTCTAGCCTACGCTTATGGGTTTAATGGAATGGAAACGACCCTTACTCCAGAGGAGCAAGCAGATGTCTTGTCTGATCTGGATGAAGAGCGGATGAAGGCGGAGATCCAAAAGGCGGAGCAAGAGGCCGATATTACCATTGTCATGCCCCAAATGGGAATTGAGTACCAATTGGAGCCGACAGAAGAGCAAAAAGAGCTCTATCATAAGATGGTTTCTTGGGGAGCTGATATCGTCTTTGGTGGGCATCCCCATGTTGTAGAGCCTGCTGAAGTGGTCAATAAAGATGGTCAAAACAAGCTCATCATCTACTCGATGGGGAATTTCCTGTCCAATCAGCGTCTGGAAACCATGGGAGATGTGGAGACTGCCCAATGGACAGAGCGAGGGGTCTTGATGGATGTGACCATCGAAAAGGTTGGTCGCAAGACACGGATTAAGACGGCTACTGCTCATCCAACCTGGGTCAGTCGGACTCCGAAGGGAACCTATTCTCCTGAAGGCTATGACTTGTACAAGTACCAGACCTATATCTTGGAAGATTTTATCCAGGGTGGCAAGTACCGCGACAAGCTGGATGAGGAGACCAAGGAGAGAGTGGACACGGCTTACCGAGAAATGAAGGAACATGTTCACTTGGATTGGCCTCAGAGTGGAAAGGAATAGAGTATGGAAGGAAATGTAAACTGGATTCCGCTAGGGATCCTAGGATTGATCGTGGTGATTTGGGCAACCAAATTTCTCACGGCCATTCGCCTCAAGCAAAAGCTGAAGAAGGCTTGGGACGGGGCGCCTTTCTTTCGTAAGAAAGATACAGAAGAAAGTTTGATAGACAGTCTGGCTTATCCAGCTAAGGGAAGGACGATCGATAGCCAAGTGGATGATCAGACCTGGCATGATTTGGCTTTGGATGCGGTCTTTGATCAGCTCAATTACACCCAATCGAGCCTTGGGGCAGAAGCTCTCTATCACAAAATGCGCCTGCTGGAATTCCAGCCTCAGGATCAGCTTCATGACTTAGAAGCCTTCTTTGAAGAGCATCCGGATTTGCGGCTCAAGGTCCAGGTCATTTTCAACCAACTGGGTAAGAAGAATCACAACATGGCGCGTAGCATTGTCGCAAATCCTGGCAAGCATTATGCAGGTTTGCCCCTCTATATAGCCTTGGCCTGTCTTCCAATCCTCTGTCTCTTTGCCATCCCCTTTGAGCCAGTTGGGGCGATTACCCTCTTGGTGATCAGTGTGGTCTTTAATATCGTCTTTTCAAGTTTGCGCAATTGGTCTAATAAAATCCGTCTGGACAATGTTAGTTATCTGGTCCGCATCTTTGCTTCGGCAGAACGCTTGAGCCATCTAGCCTTGCCACAACAAGAAGAACTCAAGCAGGCGGTCAAACCCTTTAAGAAAACGCGGATCCTTGCCAGTGTCTTGCAGAGTCCAACGGGGACTTCTGAGATGGAAATTGTTCTCCTCTACCTCAACGTTCTCTTTTTACTCCCGCAGATCGCTCAGGTCTATATTTACAATCAGGTGAAAGCTCATCAAAAAGAGGCCCAGAAACTTCTGGATCTCCTTGGAGAGATGGAAGTCGCCATTAGTCTCTTGCGCCATAAGCGGGATCTAGAAGTGGTCTGCCAGCCAGTCTTTACAGAGACGGGTGGCATTGAGGGCGAGACGCTCTATCATCCTTTGCTGTCCAATCCGATTGCGAATGATGTGCATTTTCAAAAAAATATGGTCATCAGTGGGGACAATGCGTCCGGGAAATCGACCTATTTGAAAACTGTCGCCATCAATGCCATTCTGGCTCAAGGGTTAGGCTTTGCCTATGGCGAAAGATTAGCCCTTCCCTATGGTCATGTCCTAACGGCTATGGATGTGAGCGATGATATTGAAGTTGGAGATAGCTACTTTATCACTGAGAGTAAAGCTATTTTACGTATGATTCAGCATCTGAAAAAGCCTGGTTTTCACTATTTCTTTATTGACGAGCTCTTTAAGGGGACCAATACTATCGAGCGGATCGGATCAGGCCTTGGGATTGTCCGCTGGTTGGCTGCCCAAAACTGCCTCTACATGATCTCCAGTCATGATATTGAGCTGGTCTCAGCTTCTGGTGAGGTCAATGATAATTACCATTTTGATAGTCGCTATGTGGATGGCAAGATCGTCTTTGACTACCAGATCAAACCAGGGTCAGCCGTGACCAAGAATGCGGTCAATACCCTAGAAAGCCTGCATTATCCAGAGGAGATTACGCAAACAGCCAAGGACTTGATTGACCAGTATGAAGAGACGGGATACTGGTCTTTGAAAGCGATTGAAAAAGAATGAAAATGAATAAAGGAGTTTGTAAATGATCGGTTTAGGGACCTTCTATAATGCCTTAGGGGTCGTATTTGGTGGGCTTTTAGGACTGCTCATCGGTCAACGTTTGTCAGAAGATTTTCATGAGACCCTTCTGAAAGTGACGGGTGTTGCTGTTTTTGTCTTGGGCATCGCAGGGACCTTGGAAAAGATGCTGGTGGTGCATGGAAGTCATGTAGAAAGTCACGGCAGTATGATGTTGATTCTGAGTCTAGTGATCGGGACCGTTATCGGGGAACTCTTGAAGATTGAGGAGGGCTTTGAGCGACTGGGAACCTGGCTGAAGGAAAAGACGGGCAACCAAGGCGATACCGGTTTTGTTGATGCCTTTATGACCACGGCCTTGACCATTTGTATCGGGGCTATGGCGGTGGTTGGAGCTGTCCAGGATGGCCTGACAGGCGACACCTCGACCTTGTTGGCCAAAGCTATTCTCGATATGGTTATCGTTCTGGTCTTGACCGTTTCAAAAGGAAAGGGCGCGATCTTTGCGGTGGTTCCACTCGTGATCCTTCAGGGATTGATCACGCTGTTGGCCCATTTGATCGCACCGATCATGACTCCGCAAGCCCTTTCGAATCTGTCCCTAGTTGGCTCCAGCCTCATTCTCTGTGTAGGGATCAATCTCATCTGGGGCAAACGAATCAAGGTCGCCAATCTCCTTCCAGCAGTGCTAATTGCCATTATTTGGGCTTTTGTCGGGTGAAAAATAGAAGCTAAGCAGTAGCTTCAGATTTAAGACAAAGTCAACTTAAAAACTTTCCTTAGGTGAGTACGGACGT
>NZ_KV794423.1:0-51360 GCF_001808745.1 Streptococcus sp. HMSC057G03 | reverse complement strand
CAGCGGAAAGTTTTTGTATTTTCTTGATTCATTCTAAAAATAGGAACTCATTTTTACTTACTTTTAGAATCGATTAACTTATTTTACTTTTAAATAGTTTGTCTCATTCTAAAGTTAACCGGTAAAGACTGGTTAGTTTTTTTGCTTGTCCTTGTGCTCTTGTTAGAAAAATGGCGGTGCTCCAAAAAGGAGGAACATTATCTTTTTTGCAAATACTGGAATTCATTTATGGAAAACAGGATTTCTGGTATGATAGTCGTAATTTCGAATAGGGAGGTTGGAGTCGCCATGAGTGATTTGAATCAGATAGTTGAATTTATTAAAGAAATCGAGAAATTAAAGTCAGTAACAAGGTTTAATAGAACTCTTGATGGACGGTTTGAAAATAGTGCCGAGCATTCCTGGCAGGGTGCGATAGCTGCGATGGTTCTGCAAGATTATTATCCCGAAAAATTGAATATGGAAAAGGTCATGTTTCTGTTATTGATTCATGATTTAGGTGAGGTTTATGCTGGAGATACTTGGGTGTTTGATGATGAAAAAAAGCTTCATTCTCATGATAGAGAGTTAGCATCTATAGAAAAAACAATGAGCCTCCTTCCAGAAGCAACCTATTTGAATATGAAAAATTCGTGGTTGGAGTTTGAAAAAGGGCAGAGTCCTGAGGCAAGATATGCAAGAGTGATTGACGCATTGGTACCACTGATTAATCACTTGGAAGTGTCAGAAGTCAATTATAATCCTGATCATATCCGTTCAGAGATGGTATTAGAAAAGAAAAAGTTCATAAAAAGTGAATCGGAAGAATTATGGAAACTGACAGAAGAGTTGGTTCAGGAAAGTGTGGAAAAGGGCTTATATTCATAAGATCCCCTGGCCATCAGTAGGAACCTTCAACCCAAGAGGAAGCCACCTGTTTTCACGGGTGGTTTTGACTGGCTTGATCTGTGGTATAATGGAACCAGATAATTTACACCCTTTGAAAGGGAAAAGGTTAGATTGTATGATTAAGTTGATTGCAACAGATATGGATGGAACCTTATTAGATGAGCGAGGAGAGGTAGATCTTCCGCGCCTGGAAAGGCTATTGGACCACTTGGATCAAAAAGGGATTCGCTTTGTCATTGCGACGGGAAATGAAATCCATCGCATGCGCCAGCTCTTGGGTCCTTTGGTCAAACGGGTGACTCTAGTCGTCGCCAACGGAGCTCGGATTTTTGAAGATGATCAGATGATTCTAGGAAAATTCTGGGATCGAGAACTAGTAGAGGCGGTTCTTGCTTATTTTAAGGGGCGGGAAATTTCAGACCAGCTGGTTGTGTCAGCTGTCAATGGTGGCTTTGTCAAGGAAGGAACGGTCTTTACAGAAGTTGAGAAATTCATGCAGCCAGAAGTGATTGAAGCCTTGTACAAGCGGATGAAGTTTGTTCCGGAATTGACAGCAGATCTATTTGATCAGGTGCTTAAAATGAGCTTGGTGGTAGGCTTGGATCGTCTTGATCAAGTGAGCCAGGAAGTCCAACAAGCTTTTGGAGATCAGCTCATGGCGGTTTCGAGCGGTTTTGGCAGCATGGATCTCTTACAAGCTGGCATTCACAAGGCTTGGGGACTGGCTCAATTAATGGAGATGTGGCAGCTTAACGCCAGCCAGGTCATGGCCTTTGGTGATAGTGGAAACGACATCGAAATGCTTGAAATGGCAGGTCACTCCTATGCTGTAGCCAATGCAGAAGAAGCTGTCAAAGCTGTTGCCAAACACCTAGCACCGAGCCATCAAGAAGGTGGTGTCTACCAGGTGATCGAAGAGTATCTAGGATTGACCCCCTGGGAACAAGTGAAGGGAGAGAAATAGATGGCGGTACAACTGTTAGAAGACTGGCTCTTAAAGGAGCAGGAGAAAATCATAACAACCTATCGGGAACTCAATCAAGCCCCTCTGAAGGAGCCTGGTTTGATCTTTATCGGAGACTCCATCGTAGAGTATTTTCCCATTCATGAACTATTACAAAGTCCCAAGCACATGGTCAATCGAGGAGTGCGAGGCTATAAGACGGGTCTTCTTCGTGAGCATCTAGACGCCCATGTCTTTGGAACGGCGGTGGATCAGATCTTTCTCTTGATCGGGACCAATGATATCGGAAAAGAAATTCCTCAAAAGGAAACCCTAGACAATGTAGAAGCGGTCTTACAAGCAATTATGCGAGATTTTCCGCTGACCCACATCAACCTGATCTCGGTTTTACCGGTGAGTCAAGAAGAGCGCTACAAACAAAAGGTCTATGTGCAGACCAATGAAAAAATTCAGTCCCTCAACCAGGCCTATCGCGAATTGGCTCAGGCCTACCACCAGGTCAGCTATGTCGATGTGTATTCGTCTTTATTGGATGAAAAGGGGCAGTTGGCAGAAGCCTATACGACAGATGGCCTCCATTTAAGTGTGGCTGGTTACCGAGTTCTAGCCCAAGCTCTGCAGGAGACATTATAGAGACAAAATAGGGAGCGAAAAAGCCCAACTAGACAAATCTTCAAAGAAAAATTTCAGATTGAAGATAAAGTCTTCTTAAAAACTTTCCTTAGGTGAGTACGGACGTCAGCGAACTTCTTTGAAGTTCCATGACTTAGTTTTGGACCTAAGGTTCCAAAACTCCCGAGTGCTAGAAACAATAGTGTTTCTAGCACTTTTCTCACGGCGGAAAGTTTCAGGAAATATTTGAATGGTTCTTATAATTGAAATCAATTCTATTTCTTTTTAGATTTCTTTAGATGATTTTTTGTAAAAACAGATTGTCTACCTTCCTCTATTTCCAAGAGGAAATTTTTTTGTCTTTTTGGTTGACAAATGTAAATCTTAGGAGTAGAATAGCATCATAAGATTTACAAATGTAGATTTAGAAAGGAGAAGCCATGCAAATTTCCAATGCGGAATGGCGCATCATGAAAATTATCTGGATGGAAGGCAAGCAGACCAGCAGGGATTTGATCGCCGTCTTGTCCGAGCGCTTTGACTGGTCCAAGTCGACCATCAAGACCCTCTTGACGCGCTTGGTTGAAAAGGGCTGTCTGACCAGAGAAAAATCTGGCAAAGCCTTTGTCTACTCGGCTTTGTTGAAGCAGGACCAGAGTTTAGACTTGGTGGTTGAGGAGGTGAAAGACAAGGTTTGCTCAAAAAGAATTGTCCAGGTGCTTGAAAACTTGATTCAGGAGAGTGACTTTACGCTTGCAGATCTTAATCAGCTGCAGCAGGTCCTGGAAGAAAAGAAAGCAGAGGCTGTCGCAACAGTCCGCTGCAATTGTATGTAATAGAAAGAAGGAAATTCCATGTTTGGATTGTTAATTAGTATTGTTTGTTTACTTTTGGTTGCTTTTATTGCTTGGTGGTTCTTTGCAGAGCATGAAAAGGTAAGCGGCCACGCTCGTCAGAAATCAGGTTATCAAGAAATTGAAGTCGAAGTCATGGGGGGCTATTCGCCTGAAACCATTGTCCTGAAAAAAAATGTTCCAGCCCGGATCATCTTTAATCGCAAGGATCCATCTTCATGTCTGGCTCAAGTGATCTTTCCAGATTTTGGCGTTCATGAAGATTTGCCTTTAGGTGAAAAACATGTCATTGAAATTACGCCAGAAAAAGCGGGCGAATATGGGTATTCATGTGGAATGAACATGATGCATGGTCAAATGATTGTGGAATAAAGGAGTAGGTATGGTAGAAAAACAAAAAGCAGTTGTGGAAAACGGAGTGCAAAAGATCCGTATTACAGCAGAAAAGGGCTATAGTCCCAAAGAATTTCAACTTCAAAAAGGGATCCCTGCTGAAATCACCTTCCATCGGGTCAATCCTTCCGGCTGTTACAAGGAAATTTTGTTTGAAGATCAGGGGATTTTAGAGCCTTTGGAAGTCGGTGTGGATAAGGTGATATCCTTTACCCCGACAGAAACAGGGGACTTCGAGTTTTCATGTGGAATGAAGATGCAAAAGGGTTCCTACACGGTTGTGGAAAAACGCCGTCGTGTCTTAGGTTTACTGGGTCGCTTTTGGATTACTAGTATCTTTACTCTTCCTTTATTGATCTTGATGATCGGGATGATGGCAGGATTTGTATCCCATTCAGTCAGTCACTGGGGGACTTTTCTAGCGACAACACCGATCATGTTGGTAGCAGGAGTTCCTTTTATCAAGAGTGCCTGGGCCTCATTTAAGAAGCACCATTCCAATATGGATACCTTGGTAGCTCTTGGAACCCTGGTAGCCTATGTCTATAGTGTATTTGCCCTTTTTACTGGTCAGCCAGTATACTTTGAGGCTGCGGGTTTTATCATCTTCTTTATCCTTTTAGGACAAGTCTTTGAGGAACGGATGCGTAACAATGCCTCCGAGGCTGTGGAAAAGTTGTTGGATTTGCAGGCAAAAACGGCTCAAGTTCTCCGTGATGGGAACTATGTCGAGGTGGCGGCAGAAGATATCCAAATTGATGACTTGATTCGGGTCCGTCCTGGGGAAAAGATTGCGGTTGATGGGACGATTGTAGAAGGAAGTACGACCATTGATGAGTCGATGGTGACAGGTGAAAGCTTGCCTGTAGAAAAATCAGTTGGTGATGCAGTTATCGGCTCCACTATCAACAGCAATGGGACCATTCTCTTTAAGGCTGAAAAAGTCGGTAGTGAGACCCTCTTATCTCAAATTGTGGACTTTGTCAAAATGGCCCAATCCAGTCGTGCTCCCATTCAAGATTTGACGGATAAGATTTCAGGTATCTTTGTTCCAGTGGTGACGATTTTGGCCATTGCGACTTTCTGGGTTTGGTCCGTGCTTCTGGGCGCGTCGCTTCAAGAGGCCATGCTCTATGCAGTCTCTGTCCTCATTATTGCCTGTCCTTGTGCCCTTGGTTTAGCAACCCCAACAGCCCTGATGGTCGGAACCGGCCGTAGTGCCAAGATGGGGGTTCTGATTAAAAATGGAACAGTTCTTCAAGAAGTGCAAAAGATTCAAACCGTTGTGTTTGATAAGACAGGGACTATTACCATTGGCCAACCACTTGTAACCGATGTTGTAGGAGATGAAGCGCGTGTCTTGACACTGGCTGCTAGTCTTGAAACTTTTTCAGAACATCCACTAGCCCAAGCGGTGTTATCCCAAGCAGAAGAAAAAGGTTTGGTGTTATCCCCTGTGGAAAACTTCCAAGCGATTGAAGGAAAAGGGGTCCAAGGTCAGATCGACCAGCAGTTGGTGACCTTGGGAAATGGCAAACTTCATGACGGGACAGCGATGGATCCGGAGCTTGAAAAACGGATGGTAGAGTTGCAAGAGCAGGCCAAAACAGTGATCAGTTTGTCTGTGGATGGGCAAGTGATTGGCTTGATTGCCATTCAAGATGCTCCGAAGGCCAGCTCAAAAGAAGCGATCAAAAAGCTCAAAGAACGGGGCTTGAAAACGGTCATGTTAACGGGGGATAATGAACGGGTGGCCCAAGCTATTGCTAAGCAAGTGGGAATTGACACCGTCATTGCTGATGTCCTTCCTCAAGAAAAAGCTAGCGCCATCCAAAAACTGCAAGAAACTAGCAAGGTCGCCTTTGTTGGAGATGGGATCAATGATGCTCCAGCTCTCTCGATCGCGGATGTGGGGATCGCTATGGGATCTGGAACGGATATTGCGATTGAGTCCGGTGGCATCGTGCTCACGCAAAATGATTTGCTTGGCGTTGTGCGCGCCTTTGACATGAGTCAAAAGACCTTCCGCAGGATCTTACTCAATCTCTTCTGGGCCTCTATCTACAATATCCTTGGGATTCCAATTGCTGCTGGAGTCTTTGTAGGACTGGGATTGACCCTCAATCCAGAACTAGCAGGTCTTGCTATGGCCCTTAGTTCTTTGTCTGTTTTGACTAGCTCGCTGCTTCTCAATGTCGCGAAAATAGATTAACGAAAATAAGAAGTGGTACAGAATTCTGTATCACTCTTTTTCTCTTTTCCTTAGAGCGACGAGGGAAAAGAGGGAGTATGAAATTATAGTAAAATACCCTATTGTAGGATAGTTTGTGAAATTTTCTCAAAAAAGAGCATCTGTTATGGAATAGGGATTGAGCATCTCTGAGCAGATTCTTATACATGTGCATCTCTTTGTGATAAATTAATACTGTAATCGTTTTGTAAATCGTTTTCATGAGAAATGTCAGAAAAAACTCATTTTCAAAACGAAACCTGATCGCAAAGATGAAGTAGAAGCGCTATGCTACATTTTTAAAGGATCAAAATAGATTTAAAGGAGAGTTAGAATGACTCAAGGGAAAATTACTGCATCTGCAGCAATGCTTAACGTATTGAAAACATGGGGCGTAGATACCATCTACGGGATCCCATCAGGAACACTTAGCTCACTCATGGACGCTTTGGCTGAAGACAAAGATATCCGTTTCTTGCAAGTTCGCCACGAAGAAACAGGTGCTCTTGCAGCGGTTATGCAAGCTAAATTTGGTGGCTCTATCGGGGTTGCAGTTGGTTCAGGTGGACCTGGTGCAACTCACTTGATCAACGGTGTTTACGATGCAGCGATGGATAACACTCCATTCCTTGCTATCCTTGGATCACGTCCAGTTAACGAATTGAACATGGATGCCTTCCAAGAATTGAACCAAAACCCAATGTACAACGGTATCGCTGTTTACAACAAACGTGTAGCTTATGCAGAACAATTGCCAAAAGTGATCGACGAAGCTTGCCGTGCTGCCGTTTCTAAAAAGGGTCCAGCTGTCGTTGAAATTCCAGTAAACTTCGGTTTCCAAGAAATCGACGAAAACTCATACTATGGATCAGGTTCATACGAGCGTTCATTCATCGCTCCTGCCTTGAACGAAGTGGAAATCGATAAAGCTGTTGAAATCTTGAACAATGCTGAACGCCCAGTGATCTACGCTGGTTTCGGTGGAGTTGGTGCGGGTGATGTGATCACTGAATTGTCTCGTAAAATTAAAGCACCAATCATTACAACTGGTAAAAACTTCGAGGCCTTCGAATGGAACTACGAAGGTTTGACAGGTTCTGCATACCGTGTTGGTTGGAAACCAGCCAACGAAGTGGTCTTTGAAGCAGACACTGTTCTTTTCCTTGGTTCAAACTTCCCATTTGCTGAAGTTTACGAAGCCTTCAAGAACACTGAAAAATTCATCCAAGTCGATATCGACCCTTACAAACTTGGTAAACGTCATGCCCTAGACGCTTCAATTCTTGGTGATGCAGGTCAAGCAGCGAAAGCAATCCTTGATAAAGTGAATCCAGTTGAATCTACTCCATGGTGGCGTGCAAACGTGAAGAACAACCAAAACTGGCGTGATTACATGAACAAACTCGAAGGTAAAACTGAGGGTGAATTGCAATTGTATCAAGTTTACAATGCTATTAACAAATACGCTGACGAAGATGCTATCTACTCAATCGACGTCGGTGACACTACTCAAACATCTACTCGTCACCTTCACATGACACCTAAGAACATGTGGCGTACATCTCCACTCTTTGCGACAATGGGGATCGCCCTTCCTGGTGGTATTGCTGCTAAGAAAGACAATCCAGATCGCCAAGTATGGAACATCATGGGTGACGGTGCATTCAACATGTGCTACCCAGACGTTATCACAAACGTTCAATACGATCTTCCAGTTATCAACGTTGTCTTCTCAAATGGTAAATATGCCTTCATCAAGGACAAATACGAAGACACAAACAAACACTTGTTTGGTTGTGACTTCCCTAATGCTGACTATGCGAAAATCGCTGAAGCTCAAGGAGCTATTGGATTTACAGTTGACCGTATCGAAGACATCGACGCAGTCGTTGCAGAAGCTGTTAAATTGAACAAAGAAGGTAAGACAGTCGTGATCGATGCTCGCATCACTCAACACCGTCCACTTCCAGTAGAAGTTCTTGAGTTGGATCCAAAACAACACTCAGAAGAAGCTATCAAAGCCTTCAAGGAAAAATACGAAGCAGAAGAACTCGTACCATTCCGCCTCTTCTTGGAAGAAGAAGGGTTGCAATCACGCGCAATCAAATAATCCTGCTCGTCGAAAATCAAATGTAAACTGCGTTATCTTCACCTTGCCGTACTCCAGTACTGCCTGCGGTTCGATGCCTTGTTTATTCTTTGATTTTCTTAGAGCAGAACTTAAAAAGATCGGAGCAATCCGGTCTTTTTGTGGAGGATAAGAAATGAATTTAAATCAATTAGATATTATCGTTTCAGATGTTACCCAAGTTTGTGCTAGCTTGGAGCGTATTTTGGATAAAAAAGCCGATTATGTTGACGACAGTTTTGCTCAGTTCACGATTGGCAGTCATTGTCTCATGTTGTCTCAAAATCATTTGATTCCTTTGGAAGATTTTCAGTCAGGAATCATTCTTCATATCGAGGTTGAGGATCTAAATCAGAACTACCAACGGTTGAAAGAACTTGGTATCCAGGTTTTAAACGGTCCAGTTGTAACCGATTGGGGAACCGAAAGCCTGCTAGTTAAAGGCCCAGCTGGTTTAGTGATTGATTTTTATCGTATGAAATAGGACGCGTGATCATTTAACGTCAACCTTAGCTATTCTTAAAACAGAATTTGAGAAAATGAACTATTTAAAAGATCGGAGTCATCCGGTCTTTTTATGTTCCCAAGTGTAGGAGTTACCTTAGAATAGGTTCAGTTTTTCATAGGATCTTGTAGGATTTTTTGGAAAGAGAAGGGTATAATAGAACTATCAAATCAAGTGAGGTGGGGAGATGACCGACAAACTTCAATTTCCAGATGGTTTCCTTTGGGGTGGAGCGACGGCTGCTAACCAGTGTGAGGGAGCTTATACTGAAGATGGCCGTGGCTTGGCCAATGTGGATGTGGTGCCGATTGGGCCTGATCGTCACGCCATTATTACGGGTCAGAAAAAGATGTTCGATTTTGAAGAGGGCTATTTTTATCCGGCTAAGGATGGCATTGATATGTACCATCGCTACAAGGAAGACATTGCCCTCTTTGGGGAAATGGGCTTTAAAACCTATCGTTTGTCCATTGCCTGGTCTCGGATTTTCCCAAAAGGAGATGAACTAGAGCCAAACGAAGCAGGTCTACAGTTCTATGAAAACCTCTTTAAGGGGTGCCATAAGTATGGCATTGAACCCTTGGTGACCATTACCCACTTTGACTGTCCCATGCATTTGATTACCGAGTATGGAGGTTGGCGCAGTCGTAAGATGTTGGAATGTTATGAACGTCTCTGCCGGACCCTCTTCACTCGCTACAAGGGCTTGGTCAAATACTGGCTAACCTTTAATGAGATCAATATGATCCTTCATGCGCCTTTTATGGGAGCAGGTCTCTGCTTTGAAGAAGGGGAGAATGAGGAGCAGGTCAAATACCAGGCGGCTCACCATGAGTTGGTCGCTTCAGCCATTGCTACCAAGCTAGCCCATGAGATTGATCCCAACAATAAGGTGGGCTGTATGTTGGCAGCTGGGCAAAACTATCCGCATACCTGTGCTCCGCGAGATGTCTGGGCTGGTCTAGAAGAAGACCGCAAGAACTATTTCTTTATCGATGTGCAGGCGCGTGGGGAATACCCTAACTATGCCAAGAAAGAGTGGGAGCGTCAGGGGATCACGGTCGAGATGACGGAACAGGACCTTCAATTGTTGAAAGACCATACAGTTGACTTTATTTCCTTCTCCTACTATGCCAGTCGGGTCGCTTCAGGGGATCCAGCTGAAAGGGAAAAAACAGCGGGCAATATCTTTGCCTCTCTGAAGAATCCCTACCTAGAAAGCTCAGAATGGGGTTGGCAGATTGACCCTCTTGGTCTCCGCATTACGCTGAACACCATCTGGGATCGTTATCAAAAACCTCTCTTTATCGTAGAAAATGGACTAGGTGCCGTTGATACCCCAAATGAAGCCGGGGAGATTGAGGATGACTACCGGATTGATTACCTGGCTGCCCACATCAAGGCCATGCGGGAGGCCATCCATGAAGATGGTGTTGTCCTCTGGGGCTATACGACTTGGGGCTGTATTGACCTCGTCTCTGCCGGGACAGGAGAAATGAAGAAGCGCTACGGTTTTATCTATGTCGACCGGGACAACGAAGGCAAGGGAAGCTTGGCCCGCTCACGTAAGAAATCCTTCTATTGGTACAAAGAAGTCATTGCGACCAATGGGGCTTCTGTTGAATAAAAGTTTTCGGTACTTGCTGGCCGACTTTCTCCTCTCAACGAAAAAGCTTAGAATCCCAACCACAAGCTGGGGTCCTAAGCTTTTTGTATGTAGTTTAGCCAAGTCATTACGGATTTACTGGTCGTAATCTAAGACATTGTTCTCGATGACAAACTTAGATTCAGCGGAAATGTTGGCTGCTCCTAGTTGCAACTGAGAACTTCCGTCTGGCTTCATGATGTGCCACTGACCGTCCTTGTGGCAAAGATAGCCTGAAATGTGACGTTATCACTCTTGTCTCGAATAGGTAGAACAAATGCTTGATCAGTATTCTCTAAAAGGATTTCTTCCTTTTTTTCAAAGTTATAGATATAAAATTGCCCAGCTCTTTGCCCCAAACCATGAAGTTCATCGACTTTTTGCCAGTTCTCAAACTTATTCCGAACAAGGGATTCATTATAAATCTTGTTGAAGGTTTCGTTGCGTTTCTTCGTTTCTTCCTCGTCTAGTGTTTTCTGAAACTCTGCAACCTTTTTAGTCGTTTGAATGGTTTGTCTGTTTTGCTCCCTGATTTGCTGGCGGTGGATGACTCGCATCATTCTTGCAGCAACGCCCAGGATGACGAGAACGGATACAAGGCTGATTTTAGTTTTAGCATGATTTTTCATAGATGAGTCTCCCTATTCTATCATTGGTCCTATTATACCTTTTGAAAGAAAGGATCGTCAAGTTCATCTTGTGATGACCTAACATGCAGATTTGCAGGGGTACTATAGGATTTTATCAGATTTTCATTGACGAAGGTCCCTTTATTTGATAGGCTAGAGGAATAGAAATGATTTGGAGTTCAAAGGAAAAAGGAGTGAGGCAAGTGGCACGGGTTTTATTAATCGAGGATAATAATGATATCCAAGAAATTTTATACAGTCTCTTAGGTGAAGAACATGAGGTCCTTCAGGCTTTTTCAGGTACAGAAGGGCTGCGGGTCTTCCAGCAAGAAGCCATTGATTTGGTCCTTCTCGATATCATGCTTCCTGGGAAAAATGGGGATCAGGTCCTGGAGGAGATCCGTTTGCAGGGTCAGGTGCCAGTCATCATGATGACCGCTCTTGGAGACAAACACCTCATTAGCCAGTATCTCCTTGCAGGTGCTAATGATTATATCGTCAAGCCCTTTAATCTGGACGAAGTGGCAGCTCGGGTAACGGTGCAGCTGAGAAATAACAACACTCCGGCACAGGAACCTCCATCATCGAAAAAGCTGACTTTTAAAAATCTGGTCCTGAACCCAGAAACCTTTGAACTGGAATCTGGAGAACAGACGCTTCGCTTGGGCAAAAAAGAATTTCAAATTTTTGAGACCTTACTGGCGCATCCAAAGAAGATTTTTACCAAGGAAGAGTTGTATGAAGCAGTCTGGGAAGAAGTTTATCTGCCTGGAGACAATACGCTCAATGCCCAGTTGAGCAACCTCCGAAAGAAAATTGCTCAGCTCGATCCAGATGAGGACTATATTGAAACCGTCTGGGGCTTGGGAGTTCGCTTGAAAGGAGACAAGTAATGTGGGGATTGGTTCTAGTTCTAGTCGTCCTTGTCCTTCTCTTGGGACTAGGTTACCTTCGCCTACTCTCTGCCCTCAAAGATTTGCAGGAGCAAATTCAAAAGAAGCTCCAAAATGGGAGTGGGGTACGGTTGACCTCTCAGGTCTCAAAAAAAGAATTGGTCGCCTTGACCAAGCAGGTCAGTGATCTGTTTGAACAGATCGAGCGGACCAATCGGATTGCCTTTCAAGAGAAGAAAACCTTGGATATGGCCATCAGTAATATTGCTCACGATATCCGGACGCCTTTGACCATTGCTTCGGGCTATACCCAACAAATCATCAAAGGAGGGACGCAGGAAGAGGAAAAGCTGAAGAAAATTGCTTCCAATCTTCAAGTCGTCTCCAAACGCTTGGAATCTCTCTTGGAGTACAGACGCTTGATGGAGGGAGCCATCCTGCCTCGGATTTCAGACGTTCATCTCAGCCAAGTGCTAACCCAGCAGTTATTCCAGTATTATGATAGCTTGTCTGAGGCGGGGATTGCCTTAGAGGTAGAGCTAGAAGAGCATCTCCATTATGCTACCGATCCTGAGCTTTGGGAGCGCCTCTTGCAAAATATGCTCAGCAATGTCCTCAAGCATGGAAAGGAGCAGGCCCGTTTGACCTTGACCTCAGACGCGGACACGATTCGAGTCGAGCTGCGCAATATTGTGCAACAACCGATCCAGCACTTAGACCAATTGGCTAGTCGATTCTACTCTGAAAATCTCTCGGATACAGAAGAGTCATCTGGCTTGGGTCTCTATATCATTCAAAATTTTGTAGAGATCTTAGGCGGGGACTTGCAACTGGCAACGGAGGCAGACTGGTTTATCTTGACCATTACACTAAGAAAAAAGGCTTGAGCACTGCTCAAGTCTTTTTGTTATAAATCTTTGTGTTTAAAAGTAGCCAGTCCTAGGAAGCCGAAAACAAGGATGAATCCAAGGGCGATCGAGAGGGTGTTGGTTGTTGCTGTTGTGCTCTGTACCATGGAATATTGGAATTCCAAGTTTAGATAGTGGAGAATATCAATATCTTTAAGGAAGAGCGCAGGAAGGCTTAAGAGGATATTTCCAATGAAGTAGCCAACGAAGGCTAGGGTGATGGATTGGCTGGCATAAAGAAGGAAGGAAATGATGCTGACCCAAGCCAAGGTGGAAAGGAACTGAATCAGCACGGTCAGTCCAAAATGAGCAAGGAAGTGCTCTGGCATGGTGCCAAGTCCATTGTAGAGCGTCGCGATCAAGAAGACGAGACCATAAGAAACAAGAAATTGGAAGAGAGCAATGGTCAGAACAACGGCGCTTTTGGCAAAGTAGTAACTGGTGCGCGAAACGCCATAGGCCAGACTATTCTTGTATAAGTTTTGCGTTAAGTCTGTTCCCAGGACCAAGGTGATGACAATAATGGTAAAGAGGATAGTCACACTGATGCTGGAAGAGTAGTTGGTCAAAGCTTTAAAGCCTGTCCAAACTTCGGTCGCTTGGGGCAATTTGGATTCCGTATTGACGCCGACGTGGCCAGTAGCTCCAAAGATGACTCCAGACAGGATGTTGAGAACGAGAATGGCTTCTGTAATCCAAAAACCTTTGGAGCGAAAAAGTCTGTAAAAATCTGCTTGAATGGTATGCAACATGATAAATCTCCTAAATGAAATATGTGGGATAGGTAATAGAGGAAGACGGTGATTGGACTAGTCTACCAAGTCCGTAAAGAATTTTTCCAGATCTTGGCGGGCATAGTAGATTTCGTCCACGTCAATATCGGCTTGAACGAGGGCTTTGACAATGACTTTAATATCGTGAGTCTGTCCGAAGATATGGATTTCTCCATCCTTATCGATGACCTTGATGCGGTGATGGAGTTGATCCTGGATCAGTTGACTGGCAAGGGCTAGCTGACTTGTCTTGAGGATGATGTAGTCTTCTCCTTGTTCTTCGAATTCAGCCTTGCTAATTTCTTTGATCAGGCGTCCTTGGTCGACAATGCCAAAGCGATTGGCAACCAGATAGAGTTCGGAGAGGATGTGACTGGAAATGAGGATGGTCATGCCGAGTTCATCATTGAGGCGTTTGATCATCTGACGGAATTCCTTGATTCCGACTGGATCAAGGCCATTGATGGGTTCGTCCAGAATAAGGAAATCTGGCTTAGCAATGAGAGCAATCGCAATTCCCAACCGTTGTTTCATCCCGAGTGAAAAATCACGGAATTTCTTCTTACCCGTATTATTCAGGCCAACATAGTTCAAGGTTTCTTTGATGACCTGGTCGGGATTGGGAATATGGCGAGCCTTGCAATAGTAGACCAGGTTTTGATAGGCGGTCATATGCTTGTGAGCCACGGGACTTTCAATGACAGATCCAACCCGTTTAAGCGCTTGGGTCCACTGGGAGCGATTTGTAGAAGCAAAGAGAGAGACGCTTCCGTCAGTTTCCTGAATTAGTTGGGTGATGACCTTGATGAGGGTGGTTTTCCCAGCCCCGTTCTTACCGATGAGTCCGTAGACGTCGCCTTTGCGAATGGTGAGATTCACATCATTTAAGGCGTATTGTTGACCGAACTTTTTACTCAAATGGGAAATTTCTAATACTTTTTCCATGGTTTTCTCCTTCGTCCAAATGACTAGTTATTTTCTTTACACTCTTAGTATACAGCTTGCTTTTCAAATAACTATCAAGCAATTCTCAAATATTTCTAAAAAAACGACTAACCTTTTAAAAGTTAGCCGTGACTTTAAGAATAAGTTTTCTTAGAGGCTTTCCTTAGGTGAGTACGGACGTCAGCGAACTTCGAAGAAGTTCCATGACTTAGTTTTGGACCTAAGGTTCCAAAACTCCCGAGTGCCTGAAACAATTGTGTTTCAGGCACTTTTCTCACGGCGGGAAGCCTCAAGGTATTCATGAGTAAGTTTAAAAAATAAACATTTCTTTAAACTTCTTGATTTTTTAAGTTATGTAACATGAAATAATACTTTATCTACATTAAGAGCAACTGTTTTTTTAGTTAGTCTCTTCATTTTTAAATTCACCAACAAACTCCTTGAAGGCTTGCGCGAGTTCATAGGGTTTCTCTGTATTGAGTAGATGGCCTCCGTCTGCGATTTCTTGATAGCGACCTTTGGGCAGGAGTTTTGCCAACTTCTTAGAAGAAGACTGATTGGCCCAATCTTTGCTGCCACAAATCACCAAGCTAGGGAGAGAGCAAGCTTTAGCAGTATCGGTTAGATTGAGTCCTTTTAATTCGGTCAAGATTTGAAGCATCTGTTGTTTATTGGCATCTTGCTTTTCAAAGACATGCTTGGGAAGCAGACGAAAAAGGAGAATCTGGAGCCGATAGAGGGGATTGGTGTTGAGTTTGTATTGAGTTCCCGCAAGGACCAAGCCCTTGAGTTGCGGGAAGTCTTGTCTGGAGAGATCAAGAGCAAGCACACCACCTAGTGAAAGTCCTACCAGAATAAAGGGTTCGCTCTCTTGCTGGAGGCGCTCCATCAACCTTTCTTTGACTTCCTGATAGCTTTCTTTTGGATGGGAGAAAATATCAAAAGTTTTGGAGTGCAAGGGTGAAAGTGCAAATTGGACTCCTTGCCAAGAGAGGACATCTTGCCCTAGTCCATGTAAAAAAATAAGTTTCATCAGGAATCCTTTCTTTGAAAATCAAGTTCGTAGAGACCACGAATAGCATTGCAGGCATAAATACGATCGGCGTCTGTTAAATCGTTCAGAGTTAAGAGTTTTTCTTCAACCTGCTGGGTCTCAAGAAGATGGCGGCGGTAAATCCCGTCGAGTAAGGGGAGGTGAGCCGGTGGGGTATAGAGTTGTCCCTCTATCTCCAGCACCAGATTGCCAATCGTCGTCTCTAGCAAGCTTCCATCTGGCAGATGGAAAATTTGCTCGTGATCTGACTGGCTGAGATGGTCTCTCTGACTCGTTTTGAAATAAGTAAATGGCGTCGCTAAATCAAGCTTTTGCTCGGTCAGTTGGGCCTGTAGATAGCTAGCGGGCAAGTCTGTCAGCTCCGTGATTACTAGGTGAAAGGTCCCGTTTTTTTGCAAGGCGATCCGACAACGGTAGTCAAGGCTAGGATCTACATGGGCGAGCTCTTCTTGAAGTTCGTTCAGGAGTTTTGGCTCATTAAAAGGATAGGCAAAGTAGCGGCTGGCCTCTCTCAAACGGGTCAGGTGTTGCTCTAGGAAGGTCAGTTCTCCTTGATGGATGCGACCGGTCGTCAAAAGCTCAAATCGAGGCTCTTGCCGGTAAAGGACAGCTGATTTTTGCTTGGTTTCCTGGTATTCACTTTCCCATTTACTGTCCCAAGTGATGCCTCCTCCCACGCCATAGATGGCTTGATCCCCCTGCATTTGAAGGGTCCGGATGGCTACATTAAAAATCCGTTTCCCTTTTGGAAGAAGGATGCCGATCGTTCCACAGTAGACACCTCGAGGAGACTTCTCCGTCTTTTGGATGATTTCCATAGTGGAGATCTTCGGTGCTCCTGTAATCGAGCCACAAGGAAAGAGAGCTCGGAAGGTTTGGATCAGGTCGATTTCAGCTCGTAAGCGACTTTCAATGGTCGAGGTCATCTGCCAAACAGTGGAGTATTGCTCGACTTGGCAGAGATGGGTCACCTGCTCACTTCCAATCTCCGAAATCCGGTTCATGTCATTGCGGAGGAGGTCGACGATCATCATGTTTTCTGCTCGATTTTTCGGGTCGGCTTCTAGCCAAGCAGCCTCTTGAAGATCCTCTTGGTTGGTGAGACCACGGTGCGTCGTTCCTTTCATGGGGCGCGTGGTCAGTAGCCGGTCGTCTTGCTCAAAAAAGAGCTCAGGACTGATGGAGAGGATGGAGACATCATCGTGCTGGATGAAGGCATTGTAATGGGCTTTCTGCTCTACCACCAAGCGATTGTATATAGCCAAAGGATCTGCTTTTAGCTCTTGAGAAAGCTGGACAGTGTAGTTGACCTGGTAGGTATCTCCCTGGCGGATATGGTGATGGATGGTCTCGATGGCTTCTTGATAAGCAGGTGCCTCTACCTCTTCCTTCCAATTGGCTGGAAGATCCACAGCTTCATAGTGCTCTGGGAAAGGAAGGGTTTCGACCTCCTCGTGGATCGTAAAATAGAGGAGATACTCTCCCATAAGAGGTGCTGGATGGACAGCAAACTTCTTCTCAAAAGCAGGAGCAGCCTCATAGCTGACATAGCCAACAGCATAAAAGCCTTGCTCCTGGTAGGCTTCGACTTCTCTAAGAAGATCCTCTACCTGGTCGAGGTTTCTAGTTTTTAATTCCTTTATGGGCTTGGTGAAAAGGTATCGCAATCCAAGCTCTTTAAAATCAATAATGGTTTGTTTATGCATGCTTTGAGTATATCAAAAATAGAGGAAAAAAGGTAGATAAGGATGTAAGATTCCTTGCTTGGCCTTCCCTTTCATGCTAAAATAACCATAGAAACTGCTTTGGGCAAGGAGTAGGACTATGCAAAAGAATCCCCTCTATAACACCTCTAGTATCAGCTTTTTTCAATACCTCTTTGCGATTGCAGTGATTTTGGTGCATAGTGGTCGCTTGACCTCTTATGAGCCACTGCATTTTGGTCTCAAGAGTATGCTCGGCCGGCTAGCGGTGCCATTTTTTATCGTCTGTGCCAGCTTTTTCCTCAAACACTCCCTAGGGAATTCTAAGAAAATGAAGGCCTATCTGGTCAAAATCGTAAAAAACTATTTGTTTTGGAGTTTCGTTTACCTCCCTTATGCCTGGCTCTTTTTCTCTAGTCTCCATCTTCCTGTTTATCTCTTTCCAGCAGGAATCTTGATTGCTCTGGTCTACTTGGGAATGTGCTACCAACTCTGGTATATTCCTGCTTTTTTGCTGGGCTTGTTTTTGGTCAATCAATTGGTCAAACGCCTAGGTATGGTTTGGACGGGGTTGATCACCTTTCTTCTTTACTGCTGGGGCTTGATCGAGACCTATTCGGCTTATCTGGATACCACAAGTCTTCTCAAGGGTTACCAGCTCTACAGCAACCTATTTTTTACAGCGCGAAATGGTCTCTTTTACACGCCCATTTTTATTTATATGGGTTATTATCTGTATGACCATTTTCATGCACAAACTTTTAGAATTCACCGTTGGCAAAAGCTAGCTCTTGCCTTTGGATTGCTCTGTCTAGAAGGGATCATTATTTTTCAACACCAAGGAATTGATAAGAACTTTTTCTTTCTTCTTCCCTTTGTGACCGTTTATTTGGTCAATGCCTGCCTGCGATCGTCCTTTTTGAAAAGCTATGATTTACAGTATTTAAAGCAAATGAGTATAGCCCTTTACTTTTCGCATCCGATCTTTATCGAGTGGGCTCGCTATGGCTTTAGCAGCCTCCCTCTCTCTTATCCAGACAGGGGCAAGCTGATTTTTGTGACTGCCTTGTTTGGTAGTCACCTTTTTGGACTAGCTATGCTGTGGGTACGAGAGAGAAGGGAAAAACAAAAGATTCCTTCAAATGGTGAAGAGTTAGATAAAATAATCAACCTAGGGTGTACAAAACTCAAGCAGATGTGTTTGAGTTTTTTTGTATGAAGAAAATCAAGGAAGAATAAGAATTGGCAGACTGCTCCTCCTTGTTTATAAATGTTTTATTTTCTTGCCCTTGGATAGAAGAAAGGGGAAATCAGTACCAGATAGTGATTTATAATATAGACATCATTGCAAATAATGTCTATATTATTGAATAGTGATGATTTAATTTGAAAAGCAAAGGATATTTTAAAAAATAAGTGATAAAATTAAAGGGAGGGCCTTTTGGAAGGCTAACAAAAGTAAAGGAGATAAGACATGAAAAAGCTTCGTTCATTATGGAAAGACTTTTTGAAAAAAGGTTTTGCCATTTTAACAATTTTCATGATGCTAGGCCAGCTTGGTCAAGGGGCGATCACAGCCTTTGCCAATGAGCTAGCAGTCGGGGATAATGGGGCCTTGGATGTTACCCTTATGTATGGGGATAAACAGAACCATCCAGATGGGATGTCCTATTACACAGGGGATACCATGTCTGGTTATATCCAGATCACCCCTAAGAATTTGACAACGGATATTAATGAAGTAACGGTGACCTTGAAGGTTCCTGGAAAGTACTTACGAGAAGTTAGTTTCCCTGACTTCAATAGTGCTTCAGAGCATGACAAACCAACGGTTACAAAAGTTGGAGATGATTATCAAGTCACACTTCACTTTAACAATTACCAAAAGTCAGAGGTCCTAACTCTGCCATTTATTGGAAAATTTAAAGTTGGTTATGCACCGACAAATTATTCATTGGATATTACGGGGACCCTGAACATCAATGGGCAAGAAACAAAGCTCAATGATATCATTTGGAAACCGAAATACAACGACTATCGCTTCACCAAGTACATCAACCAAAACTTGAACGAAGCCATGTCTAAGGACTATGCGGAAGCAATGCCAGGTATTGTCAAAGGTGCGGATGGTAAGAACTATATTGAAACACCAACTTCTGTCCCATTTGCCTTCCAATTGGACGGAATGCGTGGTCAATACGGTGGTCAATACCGTCAGTTAGAATCAGCAACGATCACTGATAAGTTACCAACCTATACAGATAAGAGTGGGAAGACTCGCACAGCTGTTCTTGATACAACCAAGTCTGAAGGCTGGGTAGACAATGGAGATGGTACAGTTACGAAGACTTTCAAGGCGGATGCAAACGACAATCCAGCAGCTTATCACCAAGAATTTATGACCAAAATCAAGGATACAAGTTACCTCTACTTGAAATTCCCTGATTTGGTCTTAGAAAAAGACCAAACCCTTAAGGACGTTCTTAGTAAGGATTTGACCAATACTGGTAGCATCGTAGGAATTCCTGCCAACCGTGGAGAGGGAGAACCAGATATTACTGCGGAAGATTCTCTTATTTTCCGTTTGACTTCACGTGACCTGGAAGGGGCTGGAAGCTTTGCTAAACAGGCGGATGGGGATGTTTATGACTCAACAGAATACAAGGCTGCTAATTATAAATGGCTCTTAAAATTTGCCAACAATACCCCTTCACCGCAGAAGAATTTCGTCTTTTATGATGAGACTGTGGACCCTCGCTTGAAGTTTACCAAGATCGGTTATAGTCGCCTGATGGAAGGAAACTATGGGATTGGGAAGCAAATCCATACCATTGTCAAACGAATTATCTTGACCATGGAAGATGGTAGCACCAAAGAAATCCAGTCAGAAGCAGATAAAGATGGAAACGGTCTAATTGATTTGACCAAGTATGGAACCGTTGTGGGCTGGCGGATGGAAATGAAGGATGATTTTGTCCTTCAATCTGGTCAGGGAATTTACCTCAATAGCTATACAAGCTTCAAGGATCCTGAAAAGACGCGTTACGATGAAAATGATGCGACCAAAAATGTCTACAAGAATACAGGCCGTGTGACTTATAAAACACAGTCAAACGTTGCCAAAGATCAGTCAGCAGATTGGAGCTTTAAGCTGATTCCTATGAAGGAAAGCTTTGAAATTGCAAAAACGACTGATTACAATGATGTTCGCTATACTGATGGACAAAATATTCGTTTTGGTTTGATGGCAACCAAAGTAGTTTTAGATCCTGATAAGGATTATGGAGACCTGCGAATCATTGATCTTTATGATCCAAATACCCTTAAAGTCGACTATAAAGATTTTGAGAGAAACCTTGCCTCTAATGAAAAAGGTATGAAATTCTTAAAGAGCTACGATGTCATTGAAAACTACCACAATTCTGGACGGACAGCTCTCATCATGCATTTGGATCAAAAAGAGTTTATTAAAGCTTCTCTTCAAGATCTTAATCGCGTGCGTCTACCATTTATCGTGGCCGATCTGAAAGGGAAAGACGATGGTGGGACCTTCACCAATAAAGTTTATGTCGCTGGAAATGGGATCCACGATCTTGAAAATGCCAACCCTGATCGGGTCACGGAAGACGTTTACGATCTGAATGGAAATGGTTCAACAACGGATAAAATCCCATATGCTCAATCAAACTATACGATTGTTGCGGCTGAAGGAATCTATGCACGCAAATATATCGCTAAAAATGATGACCTGTCAGACGCTTCGATTGTGACACGTACCTTCAAACCAGGTGAAACCTTTAACTACAAACTCACCATTAAAAATAATACGGATAAGGCAGTAGAAGACGGAGTCGTCTATGATGTCCTACCAAAAGTAAAAGACGTTAACACACTAGACGGATCTGGTCGGATGACAGAATACACGGTCAGCCTTCGTGGACCAGTGACAGCTCCAGAAGGATGGACGGTCTACTATACAACTGATACAGGCGTTACGACAGATACCATGGCGCAAGCTGCTGACAAGGATATCTGGACGACAGCTGTGGCTGATTACAGTCAAGTGACAGGTATCAAATTAGTCGCAAATCAGGGTGTTTCTATTTCTGCACGTGGCGAAGCCAGCTTTGGTGTTCCAGTTGTGAATCCAAGTGAATTGACAGATGAAGTCAAGGCCTTGATGCAAGAACGTACTAAAGATAATGAAGACAATGGTGGTCGTTCTGGTCTTGTTCAAGCCCATAATCAATTTGGATACAAGGCTAAAGGTCATGAAGGAAATCGTGAATCCAATACCGTAACTGCACAAATCTTCTCAGCCGCTTTCCAAGTCAAGAAAGTGGATAAGGAAGATTCTAAGAAAGTCCTTGAAGGCGCTGAATTTACCTTAACAGATGCAAATGGTGCGGTTGTTGCGACGGCAACTTCTGATAAAAAAGGGGAACTTTCCTTTAACACCTTAACAGAAGGAACCTATACGCTCAAAGAAACCAAAGCACCTGCAAACTATAAGTTGGATGAAACAGAACATGCTGTGGTTGTCACCTATAATGCGGACAAACAAATCTACCATGTCACGGTGGATGGAAAAGCGGTTGGCTCAAAAGCAGTCCCAGTTGAGATCGCTAATGAAGCAGATATCAAGTATATCGATCTTGAAGCTTCAAAAGTTTGGGATGACCAAGACAACCAAGAAGGACTTCGCCCATCAAGTGTGGAATTCCAACTCTACAAGAATGGCAAAGCTCAAGGAAAACCAGTCACGGTCTCCGCTGCAACAGACTGGAAAGCTCACTTTACAAATCTTCCAGATAAAGACGGTGATGGCAAGCTCATTACCTACACTGTCAAAGAAGTGAAAGTACCGACTCATTATACGGTCGATACAGAAGAAGCTAGCTTCACAGATGGAAAAGCCACCATCACCAACAAGCGCACTCCTGAGACCACGACGGTAACAGTCAAGAAAGTCTGGGATGACGCTCAAAACCAAGATGGTCTTCGCCCATCTACCATCAAAGTTCACCTCTTGGCAAATGGAACAGAGGTGCAAGCACTTGACCTGACTGGTGAAGGAGATGAATGGACTCATACCTTCACAGACCTACCCGTCTATAAAGATGGTCAAAAAGTTGTCTACACAGTGACAGAAGACAAAGTGGACAATTACACTACTAAGATTGATGGCACTACAATTACCAATACTTACAAACCAGGTAAGACAAGCCTGACTGTTACGAAAAACTGGAAGGATGCCAATAACCAAGATGGCCTTCGTCCAAAAACAATCAAGGTTCAATTGTATGCTGGTGATCAAAAGGTTGGTAAGGCTGTTGAATTGTCAGCAGATAACAAATGGACCCATACCTTCTCAAACCTAGACGAAAAGAAAGCTGGCCAAGTTATCAACTATACAGTCAAAGAAATCGATGTTCCAGAAGGCTACACACAAGCCGTCGAAGCAAGCAATCCAGGTCAAGTAGTCGTGACCAACACGCACGAACCAGAAAAGACCAAAGTAGAAGTGAGCAAGAAGTGGGAAGATGGAGACAACCAAGACGGCCTTCGTCCAGCCAGCATTCAAGTTCAATTGTACAAAGATGGTCTTGCGACCGATCAAGTATTAGAACTTTCAGCTGCGAATGACTGGAAAGGTGCATTTGAAAACCTTGATGCCAAGGCAGCTGGAAAAGCAATCACTTACACGGTGAAAGAAGTCGCTGTTCCAGATGGTTACAAGGTGACGGTAAATGATAAGGACAAGGCCAATGTTGTCTTGACCAATACGCATGAACCAGCTCTTACAGAGATGAAAGTCACGAAGAAATGGGAAGATGCCAACGACCAAGATGGTCTTCGTCCAAAATCGATCAAGGTTCAACTCTACGCTGGTGATGAAAAAGTAGGGGATCCAGTTGAATTGTCAGCGGACAATCAGTGGACTCATACCTTTAGTAAATTAGCTGAAAAGAAAGCTGGTCAAGCTATCAGCTACCGTGTGGAAGAAGTCTCTGTTCCTGAAGGCTACCAAGTCACTGCGGATACTTCTGACGCTGCTCACACGATCTTGACCAATACGCATACGCCAGCGGTGATCGATATTCCAGTGACCAAGATTTGGAATGACCAAGACAATCAAGATGGTCTTCGTCCAGCAAGTATCGTGGTGAATCTTCTTGCCAATGGTGAAAAAGTTGCTCAAAAAGAACTGACCAATGCGACAGATTGGAAAGAAAGCTTCACAGGTCTACCAAAATTCAAGGATGGAAAAGAAATCGTCTATACTCTTCAAGAAGAGAAGGTAGCTGAATATACGACTACAATTGATCAGGCTGCTTATACCATTACCAATACCCATGCACCTGGTAAGACAAGCGTCACGGTCACTAAGAAGTGGGATGATGAGAATGACAAGGATGGAATTCGTCCGAAGAGTATTCGCGTTCAACTCTATGCCAATGATCAAAAAGTCGGTCAAGAAGTAGAATTGTCAGCTGAAAACAAGTGGACCCATACCTTTGCAGATTTAGATGAAAAAGCAAATGGAAACACCATCACTTATACAGTAAGAGAAGTCAGTGTTCCAAAGGGCTATGAAGCTCGTAACGACGAGGATGGTAAAGGAAATGTTGTGATTACTAACAAGCATGTTCCAAAAGAAACTCCAAAACAACCAACTCCTCCAAGTTCATCTGAACCTAAAAAGCCGGGTCAACCTGAGCCTAAAAAACCAAGCCAACCTGAGCCAAAAAAACCAGGCAAAATCTTAGGATTCTTACCAAATACGGGTACGACGATCTCCATTATTAGCCTTGTTTTAGCCTTTGTCTTGGCAAGCATTGCAGCTTATATTTTGAAGAAAAAGAAAAAATAAGCTAGTGCTTCCTTTATAAAATGAAACAAACACCAGAGATGGTGTTTGTTTTTTTATAGTGGCCTCTTATTATTGTCTTGCGATCATTCTCATGGGCGCTTGCTCTATTTTTCAATTCCCGAACGTTTCCAAAAAAATTTCAGGAAATTCTTGACTTCTATGAAAATCGGAGTATGATTAGTTGTGAACTGTTGAACAATCATTTTCAAGAAAATCCCTGATGTCGACTAAGGGATCTGTGAAAGGAGAAGCGGTTCAAATCGAAAATCTATAGAGCGTTGCGTCCGAAAGTCTAAACAGACACGGCTCTTTAAAAACAAAAGGAGAAGATTATGAAAACAGAACCGATTCATCGTACCAGTATGTGGAAATTTAAGTTAAGTGCTGCCACCATGACTTTGATTCCCGCTGCCGTGGGGATTAACTATGTTGCCAAAGCCTTGGCGGAGGGGTTAAAGTTGCCCGTTTGGCTGGGGTCTTTGGGAACCTTTCTTGCCAGCATGTTGGCTGGGCCGGTTGCCGGTGCCATCAGTGGTTTCATCAACAACGTGATCTATGGGCTGACCTTATCGCCAATTTCAACCGTGTATGCGATTACCAGCATCGGAATTGGGATTGCTGTCGGAGTTTTGCACGCCAATGGGTGGTTCTCGTCAGCGCGACGAGTATTTGTTTCTGCTATTATTATTGCCATCGTTTCAGCTGCCATTTCAACGCCACTCAACGTCATCTTTTGGGGTGGTCAGACCGGTATCGCTTGGGGTGACTCATTGTTTGCGGTAATGGTCGCCAATCATGCACCAGTGTGGCTGGCCTCATTTACCGATGAGTTTGTCTTGGATATTTTGGATAAAGTCTGCGTGGCCTACCTGGCCTTCTTCATCTATCGTCAGCTGCCGAAGCGGATGGTGCACTTCTTTAGCGGTGATAAATGATGACTGATCAAACATTGATTTCTGGAGCGCCACGGGTCAAGCTCAAGTGGTACCAGGTGATCGATCCGATTACTAAGCTCTTGTTCATCGTGGACATGACGTTGTTGAGCTTTGCCAGTATGAATTTATTGCTTCAGGCCGGATTAATTCTTGTCGCAACACTGCTATTGTTATTTTCCAAATTGAGTTCTACCATCTTTAAGGCGCTGGGATTCAGCTTGTTTCTGATTTGCACCATGCTGATCATCCAAGGATTATTTTACAGTCGGAATCAAACTGTGCTGTTTTCTGTGCTTGGGGTGTCGTTCTACAAAGAAGGCCTGATTTACGCCACCACTCTGGGTTGTCGAGTATTGGTGATTATTTTGACCAGTGGCTTTTTTATGGTGACCACGAGTATTTCAGAAAACGCGGCCTATTTGGAACTGTCCGGATTGTCTTATAAAACCGTCTACGTTCTGATGTCGGTGTGTTATATTTTGCCGGAAATGATGCGCAATATGCGGAAAATCCAGCAGGCACAAAAAGTTCGCGGAACCAATCCGCAAAAAACGTTGATTCAGAAATTAAAGTCAGTCCTGCCGGTTCTAATTCCATTGGTGATTAAGACCTTGGATCAATCGATGGCGCGGTCGATTTCTCTCCAACTGAGAGGTTTTGATAATCCCAACCGGACTGTCAGAACCTCCCAGCGCGTGTATCGCCTGTCGCGGACGCTGCACATTGGTCTGACTGGATTGGCAATTTTATTGATTGGGTGGAAGATATGGACGAAGATAAACGGATTGTAATTGAAAATTTGACCACCCGTTATCCGGGTACTGAGCAACCACAACTGCGTCAGATTAACGCGGAGGTTCATACCGGCCAGGTGGTTGGGATTATCGGGAATAGCCACTCCGGCAAATCGACTTTGTGCCGTGTGCTGGCAGGGGTCATTCCCAAAATGGTGTCTGCTGAGATTGAGGGCGACTGGCACATGTTTGGCCAGCGAGTGTCCGACAATTGGCCCGTTTATAATGCCATGAATGGAGTTGTACTGCAAAATCCAGCTGGCCAACTAAGCGGGTTGGCAGACACGGTTGCCGATGAAATCTCCTTTGACTTGATTAATCAGGGAATGGCTGAAGGACTGATTCAAAAACGGGTTGAAGAAGTTGCCACGCAAATGGGGCTGATTGAACAGCTGAATTTGCGTCCCGAGAGCCTTTCCGGTGGTCAGAGCCAGCGGTTGGCAATTGCCACGGCGATTGTGGCTAACCCGGCTGTTTTGATTATGGATGATCCGACCAGTCAGATGGATCCCCTTGGCCGCCGACAATTTTTCCAATGGCTGGCCCAAGTCAAAGAGACGACTGTCTTCATTGTCACCAGTGAAATTGACGATTTGTGCGAAGTCGCCGACGTTGTGTGGGTGCTGCACGAGGGTCAAATGGTAGCCCAGGGCAGGCCGGGTGAGGTGTTTAATCATTTGGCAGCTGACTGGCAGATTCCAGCCCCGACAATCCAGCAACTTGCTCAAAAAATGGATTGGCACTTGGCTGATGGCCGGTATCCGGTGAATGACGCTGAACTGAAGGAGGTTCGTTATGTCCACAATTGAACTGAAACACCTGACGTTCACTTATCCGGAACGGTCCTTTAGCTTGGATGTTGAAGACAAACACTTCGCCGATCCGATGGTGGCGATTGTCGGCCAAAATGGTGCCGGCAAATCAACGCTCTTCAAATTGTTGACGGGCTTGCTGACACCACAAACCGGTGTGATTAAGATCGATGGAGAAAATTTTAATGATCTTAAACCAGTCGAAAAGTTACTGAAGGTTGGGATTACTTTTCAGAATCCTGACGATCAGCTTTTCAACCCGACCGTTCAACGAGAGGTGGAGTGGAGTGTCGCGCAGGTCATGGATGACCACGACACGATTACGAGGCGGGCTTTAGCGGCTCTAAAAAGAGTTGGCTTGGATGATAAAACAGCTGAAAGTCCATATGACCTGTCATTGTCGGAACGCAAGCTGTTAAGCGTTGCCACAGTTTTGGCAGTGGATCCGGCGATTTATTTATTTGATGAGCCGATGATGTCGCTTGATTGGGAAAGCCGGCGCAAGTTGACCGCAATTTTCCATCAGTTGGCTGATTCGGGCCACCAAGTTGTGACCATCACCCATGACATGGATTGGGTCGCCGCCGAGTTTGAGTCGGTGTATGTTATGGAACACGGGAAGTTTGGCTTCGCCGGCAGTCCACGGGAATTGTTCAGCGATCACGAACTTGTCCAGCGAGTGGGATTACTACCACCGCGGATTATGGACATAGCGGAGTCGCTGGGTGATTCACAGACATATTTATCGGTTAATGATTATTACCAGAAAAATCGAGATGTATAGAAAAAGTCACCTCTGCGGGTTTTCCAGGTTGAAGGATTAACTTCAGCTTCTGGCAAGAACTCACATGGGTGACTTTTGTGTTTAATAACGTTTCATGATCATCGGGTGCTTCCTCAGATCACTCGGTTTGGTTTTACTTTGTTTCATGGTCATAATCATATACCATTTCTTTTGGATCTTTTGTTTGACTAATACAAAATAGGTCTTCATAGGTCTTCGCATTTTTAGCGCCCATTAGGATCATCAGTATAATTTTCTGAATTAGGAGACTGTCCCATCACTATTCGAACTTCGTCTCCCAACTTACGCTGTTCCCATTCATCCGTGAATCCTTTAAATCGCAATTCTGGAACTTTCTTTTTAACTGAATCATCTATTTTCGCCATAGTCCCCACCATTTTATTGGTTTTTCTTGATTTACCTTATCAACAGTCTGGTTGGTTGGTACCAATGGACGAAAGCTGCTAAGAAGGGGTATTAGTGACAATTAATAAAATGCATGAGGTTGGGCATGTTGCCCCACCTCTTTTTATGATATACTAGAGTAGTTTTTGAGATTTGTAAAAAATGTTTTTTTTTAGTTCAAATTTAAAAAAGAAAAGGGGAGAACATGGACATCTTTTTGAAGAGCATATCAGGGATCCTGGTCATCCTGGGCATGATTTTAGTGGGCTTTGTCATTGGTGAAAAAGGTTGGTTTGACGACAAGTCACGTGGCCTACTCGCTAAATTGGTCACTCAAGTTGCTCTTCCCTGCTATATGCTCTACACCATTACGCAGCGCTTCACAGCAGCAGATCTACTTAAAATGTTGCCAGCCTTGCGATTTCCTGCCCTGTCTATGGTTATTTTACTTGGCATCGCGACAGGGGTAGCAAGGATCTTTGCAGTAAGACAGGACCGTCGTGGCCTCTTTATTTCCATTTTTTTTAACTCCAATACCATCTTCGTGGGACTCCCCATTAACCAAGCCCTCTTTGGAGATGCCAGTATTCCCTATGTTTTGATCTATTACATGTGTAATACGACCTTTTTCTGGACTTTGGGAACTTATCTCATTCAGCTAGATGGTGAGGGAGAAGCTCAGTTTGATCTCAAAACCAGTCTGAAAAAAGTCTTTTCTCCGCCCCTTATGGGCTTTCTCTTGGGACTAGTCTTGGTGATGCTACAGATCAAGTTGCCAGCCTTTCTAGCCAGTGATTTACAGTACCTGGGCAATTTAACAACCCCCTTATCCATGATATTCATCGGTTTGTCAGTGTCTCATGTAGGTGTGAAGCAGTTGGTTCTGGGAAAAGAGCAACTATTGATTCTACTAGGTCGCTTTCTGGTTGCCCCTCTCTTGATGGCCTCCATCGTCTACTGGGTGCCTCTTCCAAGTTTGATGAAGCAGGTCTTTATCATCCAGTCCGCTATGCCTGTGATGACCAATGCGCCAGTTGTTGCCAGACTCTATGGAGCTGATAGTGACTATGCAGCCGTCATGGTGACAGAAACGACCCTTGCAACCATGGTGGTGATCCCTATTCTCATGCTGTTGATGGCTTAATAAATAAAAAGAGCTCAAGTTTTTTGAAAACCTGAGCTTTTCTTATATGAGAGCTAATAAAATTGTAATCACCAGAGCGATGCCCATCCGAATCAGGTGGTGGACTGGGTGGAAGTTTCCTTTGTGTTTTCCATTCCAATAGGCTCCGTAGCAAATCAAACCACATCCGATCAGCCAAAGTGCTAGAGAGACAATCGGTAAAAAGAAGTAGAGGATGAGAGATAAGGTCGCAAGGCTACTTCCGATGAGGAGAAATGTATTTCCTAAAGTGTGATTTCCCTTTTTAAATTCTGAAAGGGAGGCCAATAAGTGAAGAAGAACAAAAGCAAGGGCAAAGAAGGCTGTAAAAAAGCCGAGAAGAATGGGGAAGAACATAGGGTTTCCTTTCTAAGATATGATTGCCTGAGTACTATTTTTTATGACTGATTTTATGAAGAATCATAAATGATACTACAAGATTTAAAATAATAACCAATAAGGTAAAAAGAGAGTAACCATAAAGTTTAATTGGAAATTCATTTTTGAGATTGCAAAGAGCAAACAAACTTGTTAAAATGCCCGTTAACAACCCAGGCACATATTTTCGAATAACGACTGTCTGAATCAGATGTCCGAACACATGGTAGATATAAGCGATTATGATGCTTGCGTAAATGCTATAGTTATTAAACTGGTAACTAAGATATAGCGACGTCATTAGGATGAGAAATTGTTCCAAGACAATAAAGTTGAAAGCAAAAGGAGTGTAATAAGTTAGGATTCGATTGTTTGGATACTGGATTGATATTTTTTTGACAAAGGATGGCATCCAAACGATTTCTTCGAGTTCGTGAAGCATGAAGAGTGATGGAAATAGAAAGTAAAATTGTACGCTGGTCATTGAAAATACTCCCTTCTAGTTCGACCCCACTTTTAAAATCTCCAAATAAAACTGGGTCACTTCTTGTTCGGTGTAGGACTTGCCTTTTTTCAACCACCAGCTGAGGGTTTCAATGAAGTTAGTAACGACAAGGTGCTTGAGATAAGAATGAGGAATAGTAGGATGAGTCTTGATCAGTTCATCAGCCACCATTGGATAGACATCATGTTCTAGCTCTTTTCGCAGTTGCCGGATAAAATAATCATTTTTAGAGAGCAAGAGACTGGTCACATGGTCTTGATTTTTTTTGAAATGCTGGAAGATATGGGCTAGGTAGTCTTGTGGAGAGAGGTGTTCAGCACGCTCAAAGAGATGGTGAAAGAGCTTTTGACAGAGTTCATCTAGCAATAATTCCTTACTTTCGTAATGGCTGTAAAAGGTTGATCGCCCCACATCGGCTAAGTCAATGATTTCCTGAACCGTGATGGCCTCGTAGTCTTTTTGGTTGAGTAATTGTAAAAAAGCTTGATAGATAGCTTTTCGAGTTTTGGTGATGCGACGATCCTGTGCTGTCATATGGACACTTAGAACAAACTGTTCAGTAACGGACACCCTAAACAGTTTGCTCCTATCCTTTCTGTTGTGAATGTTAGATAATGATAATGAACATGATGTTCATGAATCTATTATAACAAAGGATTAAGGATTATGAAGACAAAACATGCGGTCTGGATCGCTTTTTTCTTGAATTTGAGTTATGCCATTGTTGAGTTTATTGCAGGAGGGATTTTTGGATCCAGCGCTGTCCTTGCGGATTCGGTCCATGACTTGGGAGATGCGATTGCTATTGGGATCTCCGCCTTTCTGGAGAGTATTTCCAATCGTGAAGAAGACAGCCACTATACCTTGGGCTACAAGCGTTTTAGCCTTCTGGGTGCTATGGTAACAGCTGTGATTCTTATGACAGGGTCCGTTCTGGTTATTTTAGAAAATATAACGAAAATCTTTCACCCACAACCTGTCAACGATGAGGGCATCCTCTGGCTTGGAATAATAGCCGTCAGCATCAATGTGCTAGCGAGTTTCGTCATTCGCAAAGGGCAAACCAAGAACGAATCCATTCTCAGCCTGCATTTTTTGGAAGATACCCTGGGCTGGGTGGCTGTCATCCTAATGGCTATTGTTCTCCGATTTACCGACTGGTATATTCTGGATCCGCTCTTATCCCTTGCTATTTCCATCTTTATTCTGTCCAAAGCCATTCCACGTTTTTGGAGCACGCTCAAGATTTTCCTGGATGCCGTGCCAGAAGGAGTGGATATCCAGCAAGTCAAGAGTGATTTGGAGCAGTTGGAGCATGTGGCTAGTATCAATCAGCTTAATCTCTGGACCATGGATGGGCTGGAAAAGAACGCCATTGTCCATGTTTGTTTAGAGCATGTCAACCACATGGAGGTTTGTAAAGAAGCGATTCGTACCTTGCTCAAAGATTGTGGTTTTCAAAACGTCACCATTGAGGTTGATGAAGACCTGGCAACCCACCGAGCCCATAAACGCAAGATCGAAGAACTGGAAGTTGATCAAGGTCATGAACATGATCATCACCATTAATGACGACTTGGTATGAGCAGAAGCTCGATAAAAAGTGTATACTGTAGATAAGTAAGCAATAGAAAGTAGGTTGTTCCTATGAAGAAAACAGTCTATACAAAAGCTGGGCAAGTGGGTCTAGTAGAAGTAGAACGTCCACGCATCGAAGCGCCAGATGATGTTATTCTCCGCATCGTTCGCACCTGTGTCTGTGGATCCGATCTATGGAGCTACCGCAATCCGGATATTGAAGCAGGTCATCAAAATAGTGGCCACGAAGCGATTGGGATCGTCGAAGAAATCGGTGAGGCCATTATAACGGTCAAACCAGGAGACTTTGTCATCGCGCCTTTCACCCATGGTTGTGGGGAGTGTGACGCCTGTCGTGCTGGCTATGATGGGACTTGTGACCGCCATATTGGCACCAACTGGTCTGACGGGGTGCAAGCAGAGTATATCCGTTTCCACTTTGCCAATTGGGCCCTTGTGAAAATTCCAGGGCAACCATCTGATTATACAGAAGCCATGCTCAAATCCTTCTTGACGCTGGCTGATGTCATGCCGACGGGCTATCATGCAGCGCGTGTAGCTAATGTGCAAAAAGGTGACAAGGTTGTCGTTATTGGTGACGGTGCTGTTGGCCAATGTGCTGTCATTGCAGCTAAGATGCGTGGTGCATCGCAAATCGTCCTTATGAGTCGCCACCAAGACCGTCAACAAATGGCCTTGGAGTCAGGTGCGACAGCTGTTGTGGCTGAGCGTGGTGAAGAAGGGATTGCCAAGGTCCGTGAAATCCTTGGAGGCGGAGCAGATGCAGCTCTCGAATGTGTCGGTACAGAAGCAGCTGTTGAGCAAGCTCTCGGAGTCCTCCATAATGGAGGGCGCATGGGATTTGTGGGCGTTCCTCATTACAATAACCGTGCCCTTGGTTCGACCTTTGCTCAAAATATCTCAGTGGCAGGTGGAGCAGCCTCAGTTACTACTTATGACAAACAAGTTTTGTTAAAAGCGGTCCTTGATGGTGATATCAATCCGGGTCGTGTCTTTACCTCAAGCTATAAACTGGAAGATATCGACCAAGCTTATAAGGACATGGATGAACGTAAGACTATTAAGGCTATGATTGTACTTGACTAACAAAAAAATTCTAGTAGAGGCTGTCTACTAGAATTTTTTGTAGTGAAATAAAATCTTATTTCAAATCCGACATCACTTGTTTCTTGGTGAAGGTGCGCTCTTGTTTGTTGGCTAGGGCCTTGATGCGCGCATCAAGGAGAATAGCGCGACCTTCGGCACTTCGGGTATAGACGAGGTCATACTTACCCAGGCTCTTTCGGATTTGCGCCACAAAGGCTTGGGCATCTTCTTTTCGTTTGTCAAAGAGGCTTGGTACAGCGAAATATTCTGTCTGATCAGATACCTTTTCTTGTGCTTTTAGGATGTAACGTTGATTTTCAATGGGTGCAAAAAATTCGATCATGGTTTGCGAAAAGAGTTCTTTCTCCCGCATGGTTCCGCCCTTCAAATAAATCAACGTGTGGATGGCATCCTTTCTGTCTCGTACAACTTGGATGCGGCTCTCCTGGGTTTGAATCTGTCCAGAAGCTAATAAGGCTTGACGGACAGCCTCTCCAAATACTTCCATACGTTTATAAGGGCTCTTATAAAGATAGTAGCGGAGCCAGGCAAGGAGTGCGAGAACAGCTAGGAAGAATAGAAGAATAAGAGACCCTTTATTCCATCCTCCTCTATGTGAATAGTAAATAAAGTTGGCGAAAGCATCGGTCAAAGTGGCGGCCGTCAGCCAACGAGCTAGCTTTTTAGCGTCAAAAAATAGGGCCAAAGGTAGGAAGTGTTTATCCACTTGGACTTCATTTGCAATCTCCATATTCTCCAGAATCGGCAGGGCTTTTTGCCAGCCGTCTCGGAGTTCTTGACGATGGGTGGAGCGCTCTAAGGTTTCTTCATTGAGTTTTTGCAACTGTTTTTTGGTATAGCGGATATTGTCAAAGGCTAGACGTTCGATACCGGATTCGATGAAGGGCTCCTTGTAATGGAGACCTAAAAATTGCTTCATCCGTCTTTCTAAGAGCTCCAGATCAGGACTGTATTCTTTCAACTGATCAGTGATGGCTTCGATCTCTTCCTTTTCAAGATCGGACTTTTCATACCATTTCTTTAGGGAAAGGTTGATAGAGACTAGATGCCAGATATTACTGGTCTTGTCTGGATCCTCAGGCCACACTCGGATGGCACGACCTCGCATTTGGTTGCTGAGCATAAAGCTGCCGACAAAGCTCGCTAGGATCAGGGAATTGACACAAGGAGCATCCCAGCCTTCTCCTAGAAGAGACTTGGTTCCAATAACAACCTGGATGAGGCCCTCTTGAAAGAGCTGGGTCACAGCTGTCACCAAATCATGTTGAGAACCGACCAAACGAACCTTGAGAAAGTCATCAGGAGATAATTGGCCAACACTTTGATAAGTCAGTCTATTCCCTCCTAACAGCTCCTCTAGTCTTGGCTTAGCAACCGTCGGGATGATGACGATGCTACCGGTTAAGACAGCGATGGCAGGAGGAGTTGCTTGCTCTAAGCTTTCCCTGCGAATAGATTCGAAATAAGAGAGCACTCCCAATTGAGTAAATTGGGCGTCCTTATCTCCTAGATGAACTTCAAAATCTTGACGAATATAGTCTGTTAATACCAGTTGTCGTAGTTGGCTTCCAAGAGCCTGGTATTCGGCCTTGAAAATCTCTCGGACGGCATTAAGTTTTCCGAGGGATTGGTTGAGTAGAAGGTCTTGTTTTTTGTTGCGGACCAGTTTGACTTGTTTTCGATCGATCAAGCTGGCTGCTTTTAATTCATGAAGCAGTTGCTTCTCGTATTCCTCAGGTAGATTGTACCAGTGAGGCACCTGAAAGAGCAGACCTTGCAGGAGAATTTCAAGCCAGTCCAGGGTGAAAGCAGGTAGTTTCTTGGCTCCTAAAAGGTCCTGGAAACGTTTGGGAAAGTCAATTCCCTTGCTTCGAAGAAAGATCAGGGTAGCAGAGAGATACTTGGGCTCATTGAGCAATTCATCATCGCTAATCTGACCAGATAAGGCCTGGCAGGTTTGGAGGTATTGGCAAAAGAGGGGATCGGAAGTCAGTTGTTGCAAGAGAGCATTCTTTTGTTGGCTAAAAGCGTCCAACTGCTCTTGCTCTTCCTTGGTTGGAAAGGCAAAGTAGACATAGTCTTGGTGGGGACAAAGGGTATCTTCCTTGACCAATTCGGGAACCGTAATTTCCTCATCGATCTCACCACACATGCGGATATAGCGATCCCAAAGGGCAGGATCCCCTTCATAGGGCGGGGTGGCGGTAAGGGAGATCATCTTTAAGTCTGGGAAGGCCTGACGAAAGGCTTCCAAACTCTTCCACCATTCATTGCGCAGGTGATGACACTCATCTAAACAAAGGGTCCCGAGTGAGATGGATTTGAAAGTAGTAAAGATATCAAAGCCTTTGAAATCAAATGTTTCAATCTCTGCCTGGTCATCGGTATCCTCAGCTTGTGATTGACCGACGACTTGGTTCATGGCGCTGTGTAGGGCCTGATAGGTAGCCACTGTAATCAGCTTAGGATGTTTTAAGTCTTGTGAAATCAGTTGTTCTGCTTGGCTTTCATCACTCAAGAATGCCTGGATAATCCGGTCCACCCATTGTTGACGAATGGTGACCGTTGGAGCCAAGATCAGGGTTGGCTGGCCGAAGCGTCTGATAAATTCGATTCCCAGGGTTGTTTTTCCAGAGCCAGGAGCTGCTACCAAATGCAGGTGGCCATCCGCCATAAAAGCGTCACTCTTATCGAGAACGCGTTTTTGATAGTGTCTCCATTGGCCTGTAAAGGCTAGTTCTTGTAACATTGGTTTCCTCCCTTGTACTGTCCCCATTATATCATAGCGGAGGACAAGAATCTCTTGGTAGAAGTTGAAGATTTCCGCTTTCTAATGAAAATAGCAAAGGGGAAATTTTGAGTGATAAAAAGCCCAATCAACGGATTAGGCTTTTCATGTTAGTCTTTCTTTGTTTTACGAGAGAGGCCAAAGGCAGCACTCATGCTAAGAAGACCAAGGCCAAGAGTTGTCAAGGCAATTGAGGTCTTGCTTCCTGTATTTGGAAGACTTGCTTCTTTTTGAGGAAGAGCTGCAGGTGCGATATAGACTGCTGTTTTGGCAGGCTCGTTTTTAGCCGGTGTGAATACAGTCGGTTTCGCAGGGGTTACAACAGCCGGTTTTTGAGGGGTAGGGGTCGGTGTTGCAGGCGTTTGGATGCTAGGTGTTTGTGGTTTTGCTTTCGCCACACGATGAGTTTTTGAGATCAACTCATACTTGTCTGTTTGGACTTTGAAGACACGACCTTTTTGGACAGTTTCAACGACTTTATTGGCAAATTGAACGTTCAACAAGTCAGCAAAGTTTTTGTCGATATCTAGGTAGAGACCATTTGTTCCATTGACCAATGGATCAAAGTCTTTTTTTTCACGTGTTTCACCAACCACTGTCAAAGAGATACCAGCATTTTGAAGGGCTTTCAGTGTCGCTTCTTTTGTTGGTGTATCCTTTGTAAGATCAATGTCCTCATCTGTAATCAAGAAAGCAAAGCGATGGTTGTTTGCCCCAGTCCCCCAGTTGTAGTCTCCTGAAGTAGCGATATGATGCAATGGAACAGTAGCATTTTCATAGTAGCCATCAGTTTTGATGGTTTTCAGGGCGGAAATGAAGCTTTCTGGATCACTTGTGAACTTAGATCCATTGAAATCATGGTATTTGACTTCACTAGCTCTTTCGTATTCAACCAATCCTAAACGAGCTTGAATATTTTTGGCCGATAGATTGCGAACGAAGGTCTCGACATTCTTCATCGTATCCCTGATGTGAGAATCCATTGAAGTTGATTTGTCAATGACAAAGACGATGTCGGATGTTCCTTGAACTTCTTTTTTATTGACCACATCGGCTTCTTTTGTCACTTCGACTACAGTTGTTTTATTGACTGTTTCGGTTGTTGTCTCAGTGTAGTCAGCTGTCTCTTTGGTTGATGTAGCTGTCTTGGTAGAAGAGACTGGTTTTGAAGTGCCAACAGGTGTGTCTTGATCGGCTAAGCTAGTGGTTTTGATAGTTGCTGTTGAAGTAGTGGTTGTATCTGCACCGTCTGTTTTAGCAGATGGGCCAGTTTTCTTGACGTCCACAGCGATAACATCCCCAGTTTTTGCTTTATCAGCAGGAACAACTGGTGTATTGGCTTTGGCGTTGATTTCTTCTGTTGCAGCGGTGATAGGTGATTTTGCTGCTGTAGTAGCTGCAGGAGCAGCTTGGGTTGTGCTAGGTGCAACGTCATCAGCAGAAGCAATAGTCGTTCCTGTGAAGACAGTTCCTAAAACAACGGAAGCTAAAGTTAAAGTTTGTTTACGTGAAATAGTATATTTTTTCAAAATACGTCCCCTTTTTAATAAACTTTTTTCTATCATACAGGTTTTTGAAAAACTTGTCAATGGTATAATAATCAAGGGTTTTACCGACTTTTATATCCCTAATTATTGATAAAAAACTGAGTGAGAAAAATATACACAAAATAATTTAAATATACAAAGCGTGCAAAAGAAAATAGGATTCCCACAAATTTGCAGGAATCCTTATTTTATCGGTATTTCTACTATATTTTTTAGTCGTAAAAAATACTAGCTAGTCACTTTTTTTATGTTTCTGCATTAGCACTAAGAACAAAGGCTACGACTAGTTTAGTAATTTTTCAAAGAATTGGATGACCTCCGGTTTGAGATTACTTTCCTTCGGTTCAACTAGTGAAACGTAAAAACTAATCCGTTCATTTTCTGCCATCGGAATCGCGATCAGTTCTTCTTCATCATCTGTTAGTGCAAGATCTGCTAGTAAGCTAATTCCCACTTGTTTACGAAGGAGTTGTTTTAGAAGCTGAATATCATCCGTCTGAAAGAAGGGCGTAGCCTCATGGTGATAGCGCTCATTCAACTGTTCAAAGGCTTTTAAATGAACAAAGTGCTCATCTGGAATGATAAAATCTTCATCGATGACGTCTGAAAATTGTAATACTTTTTTTGAGGCTAGTGGATGGTTGTGATGAAGGATATAGAAGAGATCTCGTTTGGCCATTTCTCTTACCTGGAAGCGATGATCTTTAATCGGTTCTAAACTCCCTAAAAAACTAGCATCTAGTTCTCCTTTGGAAAGCATTTCTAAAAGTTCAACAGATCCTTCTTGGACAGGATGGATACTTTGAAGAGCTGCAACATTACTGATAAAGGCGGGTTGTTTTCGGACAAGATAGTCAATGATGATTGGTGGGAAACCAATCGTATTGAATTGAGAAAGACTCCGGAGGATCTCTTTTTTGGCCCCTTGAATCTCAGGTAAGACCTTTTGAATATGTCGTAGCAAGATTTCTCCTTGGGGCGTTAATTTGAAAGTACGATGAGAAGGATCGTGCGCGATTAATGGGCAGTGAAATTCCTTTTCTAGTCGTTTAATCGCATAGGATACGGATGGTTGACTGATCCCGTGTTTTTGGGCAACCCCAGTAAAGGATTGCTGTTGACTAAGATCAAGAAAATAATAAAAGTCCTTAAGATTCATTGGGCTCCCTCTTCTAAATAGACAGACATGGATAAGCAAAAATTATCCGTGATAGCTAATTTGACTATATGATTTTTTGTTTGTTACAATCTGAGGTGAGTCAGAGGACAATTAAAGGCTATCTAAAAGATCTTCGAAAATCGTTAGGATCTTCTCCCTTTTTCCAACTGGAAGTTGCTTAATTTTCATATTTACTCTCTTAAGTGAAAGGCTGTCGGTAGAATCTGAAGACGCTTCGAGTGAATCAAAATTGAAGAATTCTTCAGGCGTTAACTCAAGAGCGACAATGATTTTTTCAAGACTGTGAATGGTCAGATTCACGTTTTGATTTTCCAATTGATTGATGTATTTTAATCCAAGATCTGCCCGTTCCGATAGCTCCTCTTGACTCATGTTTTGTTTTTTTCGCAAATATTTGACCTTTTGCGCTATATACCGTTGTAAATAATGTTTTGTTTTCATGTAACCAGAATACAAGTTTTAAATGACAAAAATAACACCTTAAACAAAACAAAGTATTTTATAACAAACATATTTTAGATTTATTATCTATGGTTTTTATAGGTATTGATCATCATAAGTGGAAAAAAGAATACCTGAAAACAGTGGATCTTTTGATGAGAATAACCTTCTAAAAGGTGGAAAGGAACAGGCTTTTTTAAGAGATGACCGTGACTATCTAGGAAGTGATGGATAAACCTATTATTTTGTTATCTTTTGAAATCGCATCATTTTCGGTTGCATCGCCTGAACATTCATTGCCTGATTCATTCATATTGTATCATATACATAACAAAGTGTCATTTAAAGAAAATAAGTGTTATAATAGAATAAAATAAATAAGGAGGTCACATGATGACTGCACATGATATTTTAAACAACCCTTTCCTTAACAAGGGAACTGCCTTTACCTTAGAGGAACGTCAGAAACTAGGTCTCATTGGCCTCCTGCCACCTTACGTTCAAACCATTGAAGAACAAGCAGCGCAAACTTATGCGCAAATGCAAACAAAGGTTAACGATTTGGAAAAACGTTTGTTCCTAATGGAAATTTTTAATACCAACCGTACCCTTTTCTATTACCTGTTTGCTCAACATTTGGAAGAATTTAATCCCATTGTCTATGACCCAACCATTGCTGATACCATAGAAGGCTATAGCGACCTCTTTGTAGATCCACAATATGCGGCCTATCTTGACATCAATCACCCTGAAAATATCGAAGCGACTTTGAAAAATGCAGCGGGTGATCGTGAAATTCGTCTTATTGTTGTGACAGATGCAGAAGGTATTCTCGGTATTGGTGACTGGGGTACAAATGGTGTCGATATTTCTGTTGGGAAACTGATGGTCTATACTGGAGCTGCAGGAATTGATCCTTCAATGGTACTTCCTTTGGTCATTGACGCAGGTACCAATCGTGAAGAACTTCGTAACAATCCTAATTACTTGGGAAATCGCCACGAACGTGTGCGTGGTGATCGTTACTATGATTTTATCGATCAATTTGTCCAAACTGCAGAACGTCTTTTCCCTAAACTCTACCTTCACTGGGAAGATTTCGGTCGCTTAAATGCTGCCAACATCCTTGAAAAATATCGAAAACAAATCCCAACCTTTAACGATGATATCCAAGGAACTGGTATTGTAACCCTTGGTGGGATCTTTGGGGCATTGGATATTACAGGTGAAAAATTAACGGATCAAGTTTATCTCTGCTATGGTGGTGGGACTGCTGGTGCAGGGATTGCTTCTCGTGTCCTTCGTGAAATGGTTAGTGAAGGTCTGCCTGAAGAAGAAGCTTATAAACGCTTCTTTATGGTCGACAAACAAGGTCTCCTTTTTGATGATATGGATGACTTAACGCCGCAACAAAAACCATTTGCTAAGAAACGTTCTGATTTTGCCAATGCAGATCAGTTGACGGACCTTCTTGAAGTAGTGAAGACGGTTAAACCAACCATTCTTGTGGGAACTTCAACTCAGCCAAATACTTTCACAAAAGAAATTGTAGAAGCTATGTGTGAAAACACTGAACGTCCTATCATTTTCCCATTGTCAAACCCAACCAAACTAGCTGAAGCAAGTGCCAAAGATTTGATCGAATGGTCAGACGGAAAAGCGTTTGTTGCAACAGGAATTCCAGCTGGTACAGTTTCCTATAAAGGTGTGGACTACGTGATTGGTCAAGCGAATAATGCCCTGATTTATCCAGGTCTTGGACTTGGTATGCTGGCTTCTGAAGCGAGTCTGTTGACGGATGAAATGATTGGCGCTGCCGCACATTCATTGAGTGGTATTGTCAATCCAGGCGAACCAGGAGCACCAGTCTTACCTCCATTCAAGTATGTAGCTGATGTGTCTATCAAAGTAGCAGAAGCAGTTGCTAAAAAAGCGCAAGAACAAGGTCTTGCGCGTGCTCAAGAAACAGATATGGCTAAAGCGGTCCGTGATTTGAAATGGTACCCAGAATATAAATAAGTAAATGGGAATGGGGTGTACGAGTGCGACGGGATGCCTCGTACACCTTTTGTGTATGTCTTGTTAGATAGAAAGGGAGACTATGGAAATCTTTTTAACTTCAATTCAGAGTATTGTGCCCATTATCGTCATCATCATTCTTGGTTATTTCTTGCAAGTCCGTGGTTGGTTTCAAGAGAGCTTCGGAAATGACTTATCTAAACTGATTATGAACGTGGCCATGCCTGTTGCAATTTTTACCTCTGTTCTTAAATATTTAACTTTAGATAAATTGATTAGCTTGTCTGGCGGTTTGCTCTATACGTTTATCGCCTTCATTCTTGGTTACCTAGCGGCCTTTATCGCAGTGAAAGTTTTTAAAGTGCGCCCAGGACGCCGAGGAACCATGATTAATACCTTTGTTAATGCCAATACCATATTTATTGGTTTGCCTTTAAATATCGCTTTGTTTGGAAATCAAGCCCTTCCTTACTTCTTGGTTTATTATATTACAAATACAGTATCTACTTGGACATTAGGTGTCTATCTGATGACTTCTGATAGTAAAGAAGGGGCTTCAAAACAGGCTCAAAAATTTAATTGGAAGAAGCTTTTCCCAGCTCCTTTATTAGGTTTTCTCGTAGCCCTCGTCTTTTTGGTGTTACGTATTCCTGTTCCAAGTTTTGCGGAAAGTACCTTGACTTATATTGGTAGTTTAACAACGCCCTTATCTCTTGTCTATATCGGTATCGTCCTAGCTAAGGCAGGACTTAAGACAATTCGCTTTGATAAAGATACCATTATCACACTGGTTGGTCGTTTTATTCTTGCACCGGTCATCATGCTCTTGGTTCTGAAGTTCTTCTCTCCAAATATGGTGGCACCAGAATTTAGAACCTTTATGATTCAATCAGCAACACCAGCCTTGGCAGTTCTTCCTATCCTTGCCAATCAAGGTAAAGGCGATGTTGAGTTTTCAACGAATGTGGTCACTCTCAGCACAGTCTTATTTGTGATTGTGGTTCCAATTCTGCAGACATTGTTGGGATAGCATTTATATGAAAATGATGTAGTTTTAGTGCTATACATTCGTCAAAAAGGACGTCGGGTATTATACTCGACGTCCTTTTTAAACGGATGACTAGATCAACACATAGGTTTCAACCGCTTGCCCAGCCCCGTTTTCATTGTTGGTCTTTGTCACGACAGTCGCTTCCTCTTTCACTTCTTGAGGAGCGTTGCCCATAGCGACACCGATGCCTGCTTTTTTGAGCATAGGAAGGTCATTGAAGTTGTCCCCCATGGTGAGGACTTCTTCTAAGCTCAAGTGGTAGTGGTTGGCGAGTTCAACCAGAGCATCCTCTTTAGAGACGTGCTTAGCAGTAACTTCTAGGTAGTTGGCTTTGGAGAGATAAAAGGCGGTAGAAGGGAAGTCATCGGCAGAAATAGCACGATAGAGGGCTTGGATCTCTTCTGCATCTCCAATTAAGAGCAATTTGTGGAGGGGCTTTGTCATATCCAGCAAAGGATCCAATAGGGGAAGAATAAGAGGTTTTTCCCCTGTAATCCGGGCTTCCTCTCGGCTCCATTGGTCGAGATGATCGGTCATCCAGTCTTTTCCGCTATAGAGGTTGATCGAAACTTGAGGGAAGTGTTGGTTGGCCCAGTCGATAAACTGACGAGCTTCATTCTTGTCTAAGGGATGCTCAAACAGAACCTGCTCGCCTTTTTGAATCAAGGCCCCGTTGTAGCAGGCCATGGGGCAGTCTTCTATACCGAGTTCTTTGGCAATGGGTGCCATTCCTTTGGGGGAGCGAGCAGAGGCTAGCACGAAAGGGATCTCTTCACGCTTTAAATCTGGGATCAATGCTGCCAACTGTGGATCGATCTGATGGTGGTCATTTAAGATGGTACCATCGATGTCGCTGATGATGAGACGAATGTGAGTCATAAAGATTACCTCCTAATAGAGAATAGTGGTTTCGTTGCCGACTTGTTTAAGGATGTCAGGGCTTGGTTTTTGATCAGTAATCCAATAGTCAAATTGTTGGAGACGAGCGAGATAGTAGTTGGCATGTTGGTGGAACTTGGTACTTTCTGCCACCAGCACCTTGGTACGAGCTCGTTCAAAAACGAGAGACTTGACGGCAACGTCTTCAGCATCCTCAAAGGTGACTTCGCCATTGGCTAAGCTACTCGCTCCAAAAAAAGCGAGATCAAAGCGAAGATTGTCCAGTATTTGTGCTTGATTCGCGTCATAGTAGAAGCGGTTTTTAGGGTAGAATTTTCCTCCTAAAAGATGAAAGTCAACCTGGGAATGGCTACTGAGCTGGATGGTATTGTCAAGGGAATGCGAATAGACTGTGACTTCCTTATTAAGCAAGCCAGCAAGCAGGGTCATCGAGGTAGAAACGTCGAGAAAGATCACTTGGCCATCTTGGATCAATTGCAGGGCCTTTTGAGCCATAGCAGTCTTTTCCTTGTTGGCTTTCTGACTACGGTCTAGGTAAGAAGGGCCGGGTTCTTTGTTTAAGGGGAGGAGTCCACCATGGGTCCTGCGGACCAGCTGGCGCTGACTAAGGAGAGCGAAGTCTCGACGGATGGTATCTTTTGAGACCTTGAAATAGTCGACCATTTCTTTAGCCGATAGCTGTTTTCGCTCTTCTAAGAGTTCTAATATTTTTTCGAGTCGTTGTTCCTGATACATGAGCTCGCTCCTTGTTTCTGTTCTTGCCTATATTCTACATCATTTATTAAGTTAATGCAAGTGTTTTTAATTATTTTTAAGCATTTATGATCTTTTTCCTTGTAAAGCCTTATTCTGACGTTTGTTTTAAAGGGGAAATTCTGCTATAATATGTCAAAATAACGTGGAGGTTTCCTTATGGCCAGTGAATATGAAAAAATGATTGCGGGTGACTATTATAGACCTGCGGACCCTGAATTACGGGCTTTGGCAAAAGCCTCTCGGGAGAAACAAGAGGCCTTTAACCAAGAGGTGGATCCTAAAAAGGGGGCATCCATCATCAAAGAGTGGTTTGGATCAACCGGTGAAAACCTCTATCTCAATCGCCAGGTTCTTGTGGATTATGGGGTCAACATCCATCTGGGAGAAAATTTCTATGCCAATTACAACTTGACCATGTTGGACATTTGTCCTATCACGATTGGAAAGAATGCCATGATTGGTCCTAATTGCCAATTTTTGACCCCCTTACACCCACTGGATCCAGACGAGCGCAATTCTGGTCTCGAGTACGGGGCACCAATTACGATAGGAGACAACTTCTGGGCAGGAGGAGGTGTCACCATTCTTCCTGGTGTGACGCTGGGAAACAATGTGGTTGCTGGCGCAGGAGCAGTGGTCACCAAGTCCTTTGGAGACAATGTGGTCCTTGCAGGAAATCCAGCCCGTGTCATTAAAGAAATACCCGTCAAAAAGGAGAAGGAATGATCCATCGACATGAAATTCCCATTTTAGAGTTTGACGACAATCCACAGGCAGTCATTATGCCGACCCATGAGGGGTTAGACCTGCACCTACCTGAAAAATGTGTGTATGCTTTCTTGAAAGATGAGATTGATCGCTTTGCCAAAGCTGTTGGAGCCAAACAAGTAGCTAGCTTTGTCTCAGCGACTAAGACCTATCCGGTCTATGTTATGGAGCACCAAGGAGAGGAGATCGGCTTGGCCCAAGCGCCAGTTGGATCTGCAGCTGCTGCGCAATTCATGGATTGGTTGATTGGCTATGGAGTGAAGAAGATCATATCGGCAGGTAGCTGTGGGGTCTTGGTGGATATAGAAGAAAATGCCTTTTTAATCCCGACCAAGGCCTTGCGAGATGAAGGAGCCAGTTACCATTATGTAGCGCCTTCTCGTTATATCGAAGTGGACAGTCGTGCACTGACCGCCATTGAAACTGTCTTGAAAGGAAAAGATATTCCTTATCAAGAGGTCATGACCTGGTCGACGGACGGTTTTTATAGAGAAACACCTGACAAGGTGGCCTATCGCATTGAAGAAGGGTGTCGTGTTGTGGAGATGGAGTGTGCCTCACTTGCAGCAGTCGCCCAGCTTCGTGATGCAGTTTGGGGCTTGCTCCTATTTACCGCAGATTCTCTTGCAGACCTAGAAAATTATGACCAGCGTGACTGGGGGGCTGAAGCTTTTGAGAAGGCCCTAGAATTGTGCCTAGAGATGGTTCATCACTTGTAGGTCTTTTCACTTTTTATGATACAATGAAGCTATGTTAGTCAAATTATTTTTTAAACAATGGCAGGCCAAAATTAAAAGCCTGTCTCCGGCAAGGCGAATCTTTCTCAGCTTTGCCTTGGTTATCCTGGTGGGCTCGCTCTTATTGAGTCTGCCCTTTGTCCAGCAAGCGAGCTCAAAAGCAGGCTATATCGACCACCTCTTTACAGCGGTCTCCATGGTCTGTGTGACGGGGCTCTTTACCCAGTCGGTGGCTTCGACCTATAATGGTTTGGGGCAATTGATCTGTATGCTCTTGATCCAGATCGGAGGCCTAGGGATCTTGACCTTTATCGGTCTCTTCTTTATGGAAGGTCGTCAAAAGCTCAGCTACAAGGACCGACAGACCATCCGGGACAGCTTTAGCTTTAGCAATAACCAGAGCTTAGCCCGTTTTGTCCGCTCCATCTTCATTACCACCTTTACCATCGAAGGGGTGGGGGCCTTGCTCCTCATGACCCGCTTTATCCCTCGCTTTGGCTGGGGGCATGGGATCTTTAACTCCATCTTTGTTGCGGTCTCGGCCTTTTGTAATGCGGGCTTTGATAATTTTGGAGGCGATAGTATGATGAGCTTCCAGACCGATTGGTTGGTCAATCTGACCTTGTCTGCCCTTATTATTACTGGGGGCTTGGGCTTCATGGTCTGGTTTGACCTAGCCACCAAGGCCCGCAATCAATCAGGGCGGCGAACTCTTCGCTTCCATACCAAGGTGGTTCTCTGGTTAACGGCGGCGATCCTTCTCTTTGGGACAGTGACTAGTCTTATGACCGAGTTTAATAATCCAGCAACGATTGGGTCCCTTCCGTTAGGAGAGAAGATCTTGGTCAGCTTCTTCCAAACTGTCAGTATGCGGACGGCTGGTTTTGCCTCGTTGGATTATACAGCAGTCCGGCCAGTGACGCTCTTTATCTATCTCTTACAGATGTTCCTAGGTGGGGCACCAGGCGGGACAGCAGGGGGGATGAAGATCACCACCTTCTTGGTGCTGATTCTCTTAGCGCGCAAAGAGTTGCTCGGCTTGCCACATACCAACCTGGGTAAGCGCACCATCGCACCAGACTTGGTCCAACGCTCTTTGGGGACGGCAGTGATTTTCCAGTTGACTTTTCTCCTTGGACTCTTTGGCCTTTGTCTCGTGACTCCGGATGGTCAACGCTTTTTGTACCTGGTCTTTGAGGTAGTATCGGCTCTAGCGACAGTAGGCGTGACAGCCAATGTGACCTCGACCTTAAATGGAGCAGGGCTGGGGATCATCATGGTGCTTATGTTTATCGGTCGGATCGGCCCCTTGACCCTCATGGTCAGTTTGAACAATTACAAAGCTAAGAAGGCAGATGCCTTGCAATATGCTAAAGCAGACATCATTATCGGATAGGAGAAACTTATGGCAAATCGAACCATTGGAATTTTAGGATTAGGAATTTTTGGACAGAGTGTCCTGAAAACCCTGCAAGACCAGGATGTGGATATTGTTGCGATTGATGATCACGCAGATGTGATCAACCAATATGAATCCATGATTACGACTGGAATTGTTGGAGACATTACGGAGTTGGACCTCTTGGATGCAGCAGATATTGGGAACTGTGACACAGTCGTGATCGCGACGGGTGAAAACCTGGAGTCCAGTGTGCTGGCTGTCATGCACTGTAAGGCACTAGGTGTCGAGCACGTCATTGCCAAGGTCAAAAATGAAGTGACCAAAGAAATTCTGGAAAAGATTGGGGCTGATTTGGTCATCCTGCCAGAGGTAGAAGCAGGCATGTCCCTCGCCAAAATGGTTCTTTTCCAACACCGGATTGAAGTTTTCCAGTTGGATGAAGAAGTGGTAGTAGTCGAGTTTACGGTTCCATCCAGCTGGGTAGGAAAAAGTCTTCAGGACTTGGCTGTCAGAGAGGAGTACCATCTCAACATTATTGGTTATCGAGATGCGGAAGATCAACCGCTTCATATTCAGATTGCTCCCGACTTTATCTGGCCAGAAGGGGTGCGCGTGATGGCGGTGACAGACAACCAGTATCTGGATAGAATCCAAGACTTGTTAGACTAATCGTGTAATTGAGAGTGGGACAGAAATCGGTAATTCATTAGAATTCGATTTCGTCGTCCCACCTCCGCACAGTTGAGTAGGGCTGTAAAAGCTGATGAAATCAGCGTAGTAGAGCCCACTCAACCACTGCGTCTTGCTCAACAATCCAAAAACAATTCTGAGGCTAGGACTTTTGTCCCAGCCTCAGAATGTTGATCACCTATTTTTTAACTGAAATAGGTGAAATGATTCTGCAGAAAAATGATTTTTAATTTTTACTCCGCAGACGCCCTCTGTATCTTAATTTAGTCATAGAACTTCCTGGATTGCTGAAATCATCCACTGGATAATTTCACCTAACGTCCGTCCTCAAGGTCGTCAAGAATCTCTTGCCATTTTTCCTCATGCATGCCTTGGCAGATATGTTTGGATCGAGTCTCATGTATCTCTTGATTCATTGGGGAAGTTGATCTTATAAAATTTTAGGAAAGGCTCTGTCAGGTGTTGACAGGCCTTTTTTTGAGTGCTATAGTAAAATCGTAAACGTTTACACAGTAAGGCGAAGTAGATAAAAAGAGGAGGAAAGACAAATGGCAGGATCAGTGATACAGGGAGAGAACTACCGAATCTCCGTATTAACGGAATCTTTGGTGCGCTTGGAATACTCAGAGGATGGTGTTTTTGAGGATGGTCAGACGCAAGTTGTGCAAAATCGTGATTTTGGACCTGTAGCCTGTGAGGTCGTAGAGACAGAAGAGGTCCTCGATCTTCATACGGAGCATCTCCACCTCCATTTTGAAAAGGGACCTTTTACACCGGATCGGCTTTTTATCGAGCTCAAGGGTCAGTATGCAGTCTATGGGAGCCGGTGGCACTATGGAGATCAGCCGGAGACCTTAAAGGGGACCAGTCGGACACTTGACGAGGTCGATGGGGCTATGGAGTTGCAAGATGGGATCTTGAGCAAGGCCGGTTATGCTCTTTTAGACGATTCCGCTTCCTACTTGTATGATGTCGAAAGCGGATTTAGAGCACGGCCATGTCCAGAAGTGGATCTGTATTTCTTCGGTTATGGGCGCGATTATCTAGGCGCCTTAAAAGATTTTTACCATCTGACAGGACAGCCACCCCTCTTGCCACGTTATGCTCTGGGAAACTGGTGGAGTCGGTATTGGCCTTATACCAGTCAGGAGTATACAGATTTGATGGATCGTTTCAAAGCAGAAGGGGTGCCTCTTGCAGTCAGTGTGATCGATATGGACTGGCACAAGACGGCGATTCCTGCTCGCTTTGGAAGTGGTTGGACGGGCTATAGTTGGAACCGGGATTTGATTCCCGATCCAGCTGCCTTCTTAAATGGCCTGCATGAGCGTGGTTTAAAGGTGACCTTAAATGTCCATCCGGCAGATGGAATTCGCGCCTTTGAAGATGCTTATCCCATGGTCGCAAAACGCTTGGGACTGGATGCTGAAAAAGAAGAAGCGGCTAGCTTTGACTTTTATAGTCCAGCCTTTCGCGAAGCTTATTTCGAAGATGTCCACCATCCTTTGGAAGATCAAGGAGTGGACTTTTGGTGGATTGATTGGCAGCAAGGTAGTCATGGCAAGATGGATCCCCTTTGGTTGTTAAATCACTATCATTATGTAGATAATTGCCGAAAAGGCCAAGCTGGTCTCATCTTATCACGATATGGGGGTCCCGGCAGCCATCGGTATCCGATTGGTTTTTCAGGGGACACTATTGTGACTTGGGAATCCCTAGCCTTTCAACCCTATTTTACTAGCACAGCTTCCAATATCGGCTACACCTGGTGGAGTCATGATATCGGTGGCCATATGCGGGGCTACTATGATGAAGACTTGGCTCTTCGTTGGTTGCAGTTTGGGGTTTTTAGCCCGATCAATCGTCTTCATAGTTCTTGTAATGCCTTTAACAGCAAGGAACCGTGGTTTTACTCGTCTGAGACCTGTCGCTTGATGAAGCAGTATTTGCGCCTGCGCCATAGCTTACTGCCTTATCTCTACACCATGAATGTGGCGACGCACGAAGAAGGCCTGCCTTTGGTTCAACCTCTCTATTACCATTACCCAAACGAAGAAGAGGCTTATGAGGCTAAAAATCAATATTTCTATGGCAGTGAACTCATGGTGGCCCCAATTACAGAGGCTCTGGATCCTGTCTATCATAGTGCTTCTGTGAGTGTTTGGTTCCCAGACGGAGTTTGGTATGATTTCTTCCATGATTGGAAGTACGAAGGAAAAGGCAAGCTTACAGTCTTTAGAGCTAGCCAGGATATTCCGGTCTTTGCGCGTGCAGGAGCCATCATCCCTATGGATGCACAACCGCAGACAGGGGTAGAGCTCCCAGAAATGCTGGACTGGCATCTTTTCCCAGGTGACAATCGTTCCTTCGTACTCGTTGAAGGAGAAGGAGATAACAGGGTTGAAACCCGCCTAACTGTCAATTGGGATGAAAGAAAGATTAAGCTGGATTTAACAGGTGATCGAACGCTGCTTCCTGAAAAGAGACAGCACCGGTTCTTCCTCCATACCTTAGAGACAACCCCTATCTTAGTGGACAATCACAGTCAGGAGATTGCGATGGGTGAGCTGCAATCGCGTCCTACTGCAAAAGAAGATCGGATGTTTGAGTTCTTGAAATCTGCCAACCTGGCCTACGATAGGAAGAATGAATTATTTGCGGCTTGTTCAACAGCCAAGGATTGGAAACAGTTGATGAAGATCATTACGCCTTTAGAGGAAGGTTTGCGTCAACGTCTCTTTGAAGTGATTTATTCCAGTGAAGAGAATGAAGACTTGTAAATTCTTGCAATTTTACCCCTATTTTTGTATGATGAAAGTGATTTCACAATCATAAAGGAGAAGAAAAAATGGAACAAAAATGGTGGCATAATGCCGTAATTTACCAAGTTTATCCAAAGAGTTTCAAGGATAGTAATGGCGATGGCATCGGGGATCTCAAGGGGATCACGAGCAAGCTAGACTACTTGGAAAAATTAGGGATTACAGCGATCTGGCTCTCACCAGTCTACAAGAGTCCCATGGATGATAACGGCTATGACATCTCGGATTACGAGGATATTGCCTCCATCTTTGGTAGCATGGAAGATATGGAAGAATTGATCGCAGAAGGCCATAAACGCAAGATCAAAATCATTATGGACTTGGTAGTCAACCATACCTCTGATGAGCATGCTTGGTTTATCGAAGCACGTGAAAATCCAGACAGTCCAAAGCGGGATTTCTATATTTGGCGGGATGAGCCCAATGGCATTATTTCTGCTTTTAGTGGCTCTGCTTGGGAATTTGATGAAGCATCAGGCCAATACTACCTGCATAACTTCAGTAAGAAGCAACCAGACCTCAACTGGGAAAACGAGGAGCTTCGTCATCAGATCTATGACATGATGAATTTCTGGATTGACAAGGGAATTGGTGGCTTCCGTATGGATGTGATCGATATGATCGGTAAGATTCCAGATCAGGAAATCATCAGCAATGGTCCCATGCTCCATCCTTACTTGAAGGAAATGAATCAAGCGACCTTTGGTGATAAGGATCTGCTTACAGTGGGTGAAACTTGGGGGGCAACTCCAGAGATTGCCAAGCAATACTCCAATCCGAAAAATCAAGAATTGTCCATGGTCTTCCAATTTGAACACATCGGCCTTCAATACCAACCGGGTCAACCAAAGTGGTACTACGCCAAGGAATTGGATGTGCCTAAATTGAAGGAAATTTTCACCAAGTGGCAGACGGAATTAGGAGAAGAGGAAGGCTGGAATTCCCTCTTTTGGAACAACCACGATTTGCCACGGATTGTGTCCACTTGGGGGGATGATGGCGACTATCGTGTCAAATCTGCCAAGGCTTTAGCGATTCTGCTTCACTTGATGAAGGGAACCCCTTATATCTATCAAGGGGAAGAAATCGGGATGACCAATTATCCATTTAAGAGCCTTGAGGAAGTAGAAGATATTGAGTCGATCAACTATGCTCATGAAGCCATAGAAAAAGGGGTTCCGCTCGAAGTGATCATGGATCAAATCCGCCATATTGGTCGGGACAATGCACGGACACCGATGCAGTGGAATGATGAAGCAGAAGCCGGTTTTACGACAGGTCAACCATGGCTTGCTGTCAACCCAAACTACAAAGAGATCAATGTGGAGGCTGCCCTAGCAGATCCAGACTCTATTTTCTATACCTACCAAGCCCTCATTGCTTTGAGAAAAGAACACCCTTGGCTTGTGACTGCTGATTATGAATTGGTGGATGCAGCAGACAAGGTTTTTGCCTACAAGCGGGTAGAAGGAGAGCAAGCCTATCTGGTGGTTGTCAATCTCTCCAGTCAAGAGCAAGACTTACCGCTCGTTAATGGGGTTGAAGAGGTTCTCATCGCCAATACCAAGGTAGAACAAGTCCTCGAATCAGGCAAGTTGGCCCCTTGGGATGCCTTCTGTGTTAAATTAGCCTAATGAGGCAAATGAAAAAATAGGGGAAATTACTTCCTCGTAGAAGCAGGTCTTTCTCAGCAGAGAAGGCCTGTCAGAATGAGGACGAAGTCATCTAAAAAACTTTCCTTAGGTGAATACGGACGTCAGCGAACTTCGAAGAAGTTCCA
>NZ_KV794422.1:73766-96847 GCF_001808745.1 Streptococcus sp. HMSC057G03 | reverse complement strand
CCGTACTCACCTAAGGAAAGTTTCTAAGAAGAATCTGAAAAGAGAACCATGCAGTTCTCTTTTTGTCTTTACGTCAATTCATTAAAGTCCCAGATTTGGTCCATCCAGCCTTCATAGAAATCTGGCTCGTGGCAAACCATGAGAATCGATCCCTTGTACTCTTTCAGAGCCCGTTTCAATTCATCTTTGGCATCCACATCCAAGTGGTTGGTCGGCTCGTCTAGTACCAAGACATTGTTTTCACGGTTCATCAAGAGACAGAAGCGTACCTTGGTTTGCTCCCCACCAGATAGCACCTGAATTTGGCTCTCGATATGTTTGGTGGTCAAACCACAACGGGCAAGGGCGGCACGGACTTCTGCTTGGTTGAGAGCCGGAAAGGCATTCCAGACCGCCTCAAGCGGTGTCTGACGATTGCCACCTTCGACCTCTTGCTCGAAGTAACCAAGCTCTAGGTAATCTCCCCGCTCGACTTCTCCAGCGATCGGCGGGATGATTCCTAACAAGCTCTTCAAGAGAGTGGTTTTCCCGATCCCGTTGGCCCCGATGATGGCCACCTTTTGATTGCGCTCGAAGGTTAAGTTCAAAGGCTTGGTCAAAGGACGATCATACCCAATCTGGAGATCCTTGGCCTGGAAGATAAAGCGGCCAGGAGTCCGGGCATTTTTAAATTCAAAGGATGGCTTTGGTTTCTCACTTTGCAACTCAATAAGTTCCATCTTGTCCAGCTTCTTCTGACGAGACATGGCCATATTCCGTGTCGCCACACGCGCCTTATTGCGGGCTACGAAATCTTTCAAATCAGCAATCTCTTTTTGCTGGCGCTCATAAGCCGCTTCCAATTGCGATTTCTTCATTTCATAGACTTCAAGGAATTGGTAGTAGTCTCCTGAATAGCGGGTTAACTGCTGATTTTCCACATGGTAGACGATATTGATCACATCATTCAAGAAAGGAATGTCGTGGGAAATGAGGACAAAGGCATTTTCATAATTCTGCAAGTAGCGTTTGAGCCAATCGATATGCTCTGCATCCAAGTAGTTGGTCGGCTCGTCCAAGAGAAGGATATCTGGTTTCTCAAGTAAGAGTTTGGCCAAGAGGACCTTGGTCCGTTGCCCACCTGATAAGGAAGTCACATCCGTGTCCATGCCAAAATCCATAACCCCAAGAGCACGCGCCACTTCATCGATCTTGGCATCCAAGGTATAAAAATCACGGCTTTCTAGACGCTCTTGGAGTTCTCCAACCTCTTCCATCAGAGCATCAACATCGGCTCCCTCTTCCGCCATGGCCATATAGAGGTCATTGATGCGAGCTTCAGCTGTGAACAACTCATCAAAAGCGGTCCGTAAGACATCGCGAACCGTTTGTCCTTCTTCTAAGACCGAATGCTGATCCAGGTAACCTGCCGTCACATACTTAGACCACTCGACCTTCCCTTCGTCAGGTTGCATCTTGCCCGTCACGATGCTCATGAAGGTGGATTTCCCTTCACCATTGGCCCCGACAAGACCGATATGTTCTCCCTTTAGCAAACGGAAGGACACATCCTCAAAAATCGCACGGTCCCCAAAACCGTGACTCAAATTTTTCACTTCTAAAATACTCATGCTTGACTCTCTTTCATTGATTTCACTCGTATGATTATATCATCTTCACTACAAAATGAAAAGGGAGCCCAACTCCCTTTAGAATATATATAAATAAATTATAAGTAAGATAGGTTACGCGATTTTGTCAAGAAATCAAAATAAGTTCTAACTTATGAATCTCATAAAGAATATACCGAAACTTTCCGCCGTGAGAAAAGTGCTAGAAACACTATTGTTTCTAGCACTCGGGAGTTTTGGAACCTTAGGTCCAAAACTAAGTCATGGAACTTCTTTGAAGTTCGCTGACGTCCGTACTCACCCAAGGAAAGCTTCTGGCATACCTTTATTATAGATCTGAAGAAAATCCAACTCCCTTTTCTTTTACAAACCTAAGTCTGCGTATGGTTTTCGGTAGCCCACTTGAACAACTTTTCCGTCTTTGACAAGCAAAGGCCGCTTGATCAGCATACCGTCTGAAGCAAGGAGATCCGCCGCTTCTTTCACTGTCAGTTGATCCACCTTATCTTTCAAACCGAGTTCACGGTATTTCATTCCGCTAGTATTGAAGAAAGACTTGATCGGTAGGCCAGATGCTGCCATCCAGTCTTGCAATTCTTTGCTAGTCGGTGTTTCTGTGACAATGTTTTGGCTTTGGAACTCACATTGGAGACCGTCCAATTCTGATTTAGCCTTTCGACAAGTCGAACATTTTGGATATTCAATAAAGGTATACATCGATTTCACTTCTCCTTCCAGGTAATTCCTTCATGGTGTAAGAGCCAGCGTTTGCGATCGAGTCCAGACGCGTAGCCCGTCAGTTGTCCATCTTTTCCCATCACACGGTGGCAAGGGACTAAGATCGTCAAGGGATTGCGTCCGACAGCCTGTCCCACGGCCTGGGCTGAACCACAAGAAAGATCCTGGGCCAGCTGGCCATAGGTCTTGGTCTCACCATATGGGATCTCTCGCAATAACTGCCACACACGCTCTTGGAAGGCTGTTCCTTGCGGTGCTAGTGGAAAACTGATAGCGATTGGATCCCCCGCAAAATAGTGGTCCAACCACTCCATTACCTTCTCATGGTAGGGATGGACCTGCTCCAGCGCCCCATAGGAATCAGGCGCCTCCTCTTTCGGATCATAAAAATCAAGCTCTACAAGGCCTTCTTCACTGACAATGATCGAAAGAAGCCCCATAGGGCTTTCATAAAATTGTTTAAGATAGAGAGTCATTGTAGGCTGCTTCTGCTCTTTGGTCCCAGCGGTCTTCTTCTGAGACCACTTGGAATAGACTAGTTTCTGCTTTTCGTTTGATCTTTTGATAAGCCATACGGACTCCATCAATAGGGACCTTTCCACAATAATGGTAGCCCAATTTTTCAAGCAAATGTTGCATGACCAGATTATCTGGGTGCGTATCGCAACGGAAATCCGGTCCTTTTTCCCCTTCGATTAAACCTTGAAGGAAGGTCTGAGCTACCCCTTTGCCAGCAGCTTCTTTGGCTACAGCGACACGGTGAAAAGTGATATACATATAGTTGTCATGCTCCCACTTGCCATCGTAAATCTCATTATAGGCCGCTTCATTTCCCTTGTGGACAGCTGCATAGGCTACGACCTCTTGGTCTTCAACGGCCACATAGCCACGACTTTCTAGAATATCCTCAAAAATGATCTCTTCATCTGGATAGCCATCCTGCCACTGGTCGACCTGTCTTTGAGCCAGGCTTTCCTTGGCATCTTGGATGATTTCCATAATTCGCTTAATCTCGTTGGGATAAGCCATTCTAATTTCCATCCTGCTTCCAACCTTTCCTACTCTTGATGGTAACGAGCATAGAGCTCACTCTTTTGCAAGCCGTATTGTTTGGCGACCTGTTTAATTGCTTGATTCTTCTTCATCCCCTCTTGGACCAAGGTATCGATCTCTTGGATCAAGTCGACCTCTTCTAGGTCTAGCTCTTCTTCCTTGGCTCCTTCGACGATCAAGAGACACTCCCCTTTGAGAGGATTTTCTTCAAGAAATGCGACTAACTCAGAAATACTGCCGCGAGTATATTCCTCGTAGATCTTTGTCAATTCACGAACCAATACGACAGGACGATCCCCATAGACAGCCAACATATTCTCTAAGGTTGCCTTCACTCGATGGGGAGACTCATAAAAGATCTGGGTCTCCGGATAGGCCACTTTTTCTTGGAAAAAGGCCTTCTGTTGCCCCTCTTTGCGAGGCAGAAATCCATAAAAAATATGAGGTTGAGGGGCTAGGCCACTGGCAATCAAACCCGTTATACCTGCACTAGGACCAGGAACAGCTACGACAGGAATCTCTCGTTCAATCGCTGCCTTGACCAAATCATGACCAGGGTCAGAAATACTAGGAAGTCCTGCATCTGAGACTTGCGCTAAGTCTTTTCCAGATTCTAAATGGGCGATCAGATCTGGAATTTTCTCCATGGCATTGTGCTCATGAAAGCTGGTCTGGGGTGTCGTAATCTCAAAATGCTTGAGCAAGAGGCCTGTATTTCTAGTATCCTCAGCTGCGATCAAGTCCACATCCTTTAGGGTCTGGACCATGCGGTAACTCATATCCTCACGATTGCCGATCGGTGTTGGGACCAGGTAAAGCACCCCTGTTTTCTTTTCCCCTTTAAAACTTCGTTGGATCTGCATGTCTACTCCCTAAATAACAACTCGTCACAAAACATACACTCTTCATCGTTTTCACGGCGTTGACCGTAGGAATAAGTGCAGATATGAAAACCGTCATTGTAAATACGTTGCAAATTTTCACGACCATGGTGTTGGGACTTTGCGGAAGAAGTTTTCTCAACTTCCCCCAAACGCTCTCTCAATTTATCATTTTCTAAGCGAAGAGCTGTATTTTCTTCGATGACTTGTTTCAAATTTTTCTTGATGGCTTCGACTTCAGCCAAGGTGACCAACAAATTCTGAGAGAAGCCGTCTAAAGCATCAAATAATTCTTTTTTATTCATTCTGACTCCTTAACTTTCTAAGCTCAAAACCATATATTCTAGAGCATTTTGAAAAGAAACATTGGCCTTCCACATCCCGCGAGCAAGACTCAATTTCTCAAGCAACTGCTGGGATCTACTCAAGCGCAACTGCTCTTCTAAAACCAACTCCATCAAACGAAAGGCCTGGCTTTGTTTTTCCTTATCATCTGCTAGGCTTACTAAGCGGGTCACTTCCAAATAAGCACGATTCAAATTGGATTGACAACGTTCGATGAATTGATCACAAACTTTTGCCAGTTCAAAAAACGTAGCATTCTTTTTTTGCTGCTCTGCCTCTTCGAGACTAAAACTAAAACGAGCTACTAGACTTGCCTGTGATTTGATCAAGCCTTCTTTTTCTAGCAGTTCGGTTAGGTAGGCTTGCTTTTTAGGAAAATGGACCTGCTGGGCCCGACTCTTGATGGTCGGTAAGATCAAGTTTTCATCGGATGTCAACAAGAAGAGATAGATCTCACTCTGGGGTTCTTCCATAACTTTTAAGAGAGAGTTGGCCGCATTGGTATGCATCTTATCCGCATCTTGGACGATAAAGACCTGCCGGCTTCCTTCAAATCCTGATTGAGAAAAGTCTTGAACCAGCGAACGAATGCGGTCCGTTTTAATGATCTGGTTGACTGGACGCACGATCTTTACGTCTGAGAATTCTTCTTCTGCAATCAAGCGGCAGGAACGGCATTTACCACAAGGCCAGACTCCCTGCAAATCTTCGCAAAATTGACTTTGAGCTAGCAAGAGGGCCATCTCAAAACTGGCAAAAGAACCCGTAAAGAGATAAGCATGACTGAGCTGTTTGTGTTCTAAGATCTGGGTAAAGCGCTCCACCAATTCTGGCTGAAGCTGTTGGATCTCTTCTAGCTTCATTTCAATATCCCCAAGCGATTTTCTAAAACAGCCAAGACAGCCGCAAAGACTGCTTCAAAGGATTGACTGGCATCGATTTTCACAATGCGCTCTGGTTCCTTTTCATACAAGGCCAAATAACCCTGTCTGACTTTTTGGTGAAGCTCCAATCCTTCCAAATCCAAACGATTGACTTCCCGCTCTTGGTTTTTCGCAATTCGAGCGAGCCCTTCTTCGACATCCACATCAAAGTAAAGGGTGAGATCTGGTTTAAGACCATCTGTCGCAAATTGATTGAGCCACTCGATATCTTCCACACTCAGACCGCGACCATACCCTTGATAAGCGACCGAGCTATCAATAAAGCGGTCCATCAAGACAACCTTCCCAGCTGCAAGGGCTGGCAGGACACGTTCCACCAAATGCTGCCGGCGACTAGCAATATAGAGCAACAACTCCGTCTTGGCATCCATACTCGTATGGTCTGGATCTAAAATGACTTGGCGGATCTTTTCGGCAATGTCTACACCGCCTGGTTCACGGGTTGTAATAAAAGGAATTCCTTTTTCTTCAAGTAGAGGCAAAACGGCTTCTAGGACCGATGATTTCCCCGCTCCTTCTGGACCTTCAAATGAAATTAATGTACCGTTTACCATAGTATCCTCTTTCTAGTTTTCTTCTTTTTATTTTACCAAAAATAAGGGTAAAAATCTTGTATTTTAGGAGAGAAAATTTTTCAAAGTCATTTTCATTTTTTCACTTTTTTGTTACAATGATCTTATAAAGTTTTAGGAGACAACCTATCATGTTTAAATTTAAAGATATTCTGGCTATCATCTTGGGGGCCGGCATTTTTTCATTTGGGATCTATTTTTTGGTCATTCCCTTTCACTTCTATGAAGGAGGAGCAACAGGGATTACCTTGATCACCTATTACCTCTTAAAAGTCCCCGTATCCCTGATGAACTTGCTGATCAATATCCCTCTTTTCGTTCTGGCTTGGAAACTGCTGGGCAAGAAATCTCTTTATCTGAGCTTACTTGGGACTTTCTCGGTTTCAGCTTGGATGGCACTCTTTGAAGCCATGCCTCTCAGCCACCACTACCACCACTTTATTTTTACAGCCTTTAAAGGAGATATTCTTCTTGCCTGTATTGCCTCAGGGGTCGTGCTTGGTTTAGGACTAGGGATCATCTTCAATGCTGGTGGAACTACTGGAGGAACAGATATCCTCGCTCGCATCTTTAACAAATACACTTCCCTCAGTATGGGAAAGCTCATGTTGATTGTCGATGCCATTGTTCTGACAACTGTGGTCATTGTCTTCCAAGATGTCCGTACAGCCATGTACACTCTCTTCTTTATCCTGATCGATACGCTTGTAATTGACTTGATTGGGGAAGGTGGTTTTGCTGGAAAAGGCTTCCTTATCGTCACCTCTAAACCAGAAGAAATTGCCAAAAAGGTATCTGATGATCTGGGTCGCGGGATTACCTTTATCCGCGGGATGGGCTACTACAGCCGTAAGGACCTGGATATTGTCTACTGTGTTGTTTCGCGGAATGAGATGAAACAAATGAAAGACATCATCAATCAGATCGATCCATTCGCCTTTATCACCATTTCTGAAGCCCATGAAATTCTCGGCGAAGGTTTTACTTTAGATAAAGAAAAACAACCCATTAACCGTTAATAGAAAAATCAGACTGGATTGTCATCCAGCCTGATTTTTTTATTAAATAGCTTTTGCGGTTGTTCGAGTGATTTCATCGACTTTCAAACCGTTGGCTTCAAATTTACTACGGATTCCTTCTAGATCTGTCACCCCATCAATTTGGACTTCGATAACCACACGATCGTCTTTGGTTGGGATATTGACTGTATTGGCGATGTTGTACCCTTCTTCTACAATCAAGTGAATGATTTGTTCTAGAACGCCAACCTTATCTTCTGTCACAAAGCGAACACGAACTCCTTCTTCTCCATAACCGGATACTTCAAGGAAAGCACGGAAAATATCACGGTCTGTGATGACACCGGATACTTGGTCATTGTCCACGACTGGAAGAATTCCCACCTTGTTCTTATACATGAGGTAAGTAGCATCTTCTAAGCTTGCAAATTTAGAGACGGTAATGACATTGCGAAGCATGACATCTTTGACCTTGGTCTTGTTCAACAGATAGTTCATCTCGAAAATAGACAAGCTTGTTGCTTTAGATGGACTTGCTTCTGCAATCGTACCTTCTGTCACCAAACCAACCAATTTATCGTTTTCAATGACTGGCAAACGGTGCAAACCTTGTTCGCGCATCAAATCTGCCGCGTGGGCAATTGTAGTATCTGGACTAATGTAAACCACTTTACGTGTCATAAAATCTTTAACAGCCATAACAAGTTCTCCTATGCTTTTATTAGTTTCATTATACTTGATTTTAAGAATGATTTCAAACGCTTTCAGCAGTTTTCTCTTGTTTTCAAAATTTAGAAAAATCAAACACACGTACCTTTTTATGCAACATTTAATCTTGTAAACTAATCTTAGTCACTAGTAACCGATTTATTAGAAGATAAGGAAAGTACAAATACCACAATGGATAATAATAAGAATATACCCCAGGCAAACTGAGAGTTCCACATAGATAAACTTGTAAATAAAATAGTTGCTATTGGCATTGATAATACTGATATAACCTTAAAAAAACTACTAGTTTGTGCAAGAATATCCGGTGGAAGTTTTGCCATTAAGAGACTATTTAATTTGGGATTTACCTTACTACTAAGATACATCATGAATGCCAACACACTAAAGGAAATAATTTCCAAACCATTTATCCAACCACATATTCCTATGACTATTAATAATCCACTATCTATTTGAAGTATTTTAATAAGTGATAGTTTAGAAAAATAATCATTAGGGGTCATTCCACCAATTAGGGCTGAAACAAATAATATTGTTTGAAGTAAAAATACCGACTGAGCAAAAGATAAACCAAAAGGAGTTATTTCTGTAAATTTCAGATTGTACATTATTAAAATAGCACTGCCTAACGAATTTAATCCTAAAATTGAAAAAATCATTAGACCAAAACGTACTTTCTCTTGATATTTAAATATACTTTTACTATTTTTGTAAAGGTTCTTAAGTTGTGAGATAAACCCATTTTCTGGTGAATAATTAACTTCTGGATGTGTCAATTGTCTTTGGATTTTAAGCAATACCATCGATGATAATAAGAAACTTATAGCATTTATCGTAGCTAAAAAGAAGAAATTATTATGAGAAATCGTTAGTAACCAAACTCCCAAAGTTTGACCAGAAATCAAAGTTATTTGACTAATTACTTGATCAAAAGAGTACGCTTCCATCAGCTCTTCTTCGGGAATGTGGGACTGAAACATGGGTAATACTAAGCCTCTTCTGTACTCTGCAATACAATCTGATAGGATGTTAATGAAACATACAATCGAGAAAACTAGCCATGAATTTTCTTTCGATAAGAACGCAACCATAATAAATAATACTGCTTGTATATATCCTAATAATAGCAACCACAATTTCTTATTCTTTGTTTTGTCAGCCTGCATTGCAATAAAAAGAGCACAAATCGTTGGAATATATTGTATAAAACTTGCTACACCAACCGCCAATTTACTATTCGCCATACTTGCTGCAAAAACTACAAAAACAAGATTATAAATAGTTGATCCTAAATCATCGAAGAAACTAGACAAGACCAGATTCCTAAAAAAAATATTTCTTAAAAAAACTTTCATCTGCTATACCTTTCTAGTAGAAACTTGATATACATAACTTCATTCAAATAAAAAAATATTTTTAAGTTTTTCAGAATTACTTTTTCTTTTATATGAATTAACGAAATATCGAAGTATTTAATTGTTATATCTAAATATAGTTTACTACTAAATTTTAAATATTTAACAGAGTTTCAAATATGAAATATCCTATCTCATACATCTGATCTTTTGCCTAATTTATATGTATCCCAAACTGGTCCAATTTTACCTCTAAAATATTAATCAGTTGACTATCACCAACAACTCGAAGAGACTCTATAAATTGTTTAATTTCCTTTTTAGAATTTTTTGACTTTAAGTAACCATTTACTAATTTTAAAAATTTCAACAACATGATTTCTAGCATATCATATGGGAAAAGAAGCTTTTCTAGCTCGAGTATAAACAATGGAACTTGAGTATCAATTTTTCTTAAAATTAATTCGCCAATTAAATTTATGTACGTTAATTTTAAAGAACTTAAATTGTGTTTAAGAAAATTATAATCTTTAGTCCTTTCCGCAAGCTGATCTCCAAAAAATAATAAATCTTCATCAGAAATTAAAGTCATTGTATTTCCAAATACATATAATTCAAACCATGTCCAAGATTCAATTGAAAATAGATAATCTACCAATACTTTTCTATCTTCTATATTTATTTCATAGTTTTGATCTAATGAATGAATCGCATTTTCAATAATAAACGACTGAATTCTTTGATATTGATCCGTCTCTTCACTCTGTAATACTTCGGTTAATAGATACTCTAATCCTTTAATATCCTGTTTCAAAAATAAAGTGGATATCTTCTTACCTAAAATAATATCTTTAGGTAATTCATAATTATTTAATTTATGGCCAAACTCTTCAAAAGTCATGTGAATTGATTCTATCGCTATTAATAATTTATCAGCACTTAACATTGTTTGCCCATTCTCAAATTTAGACAATTGTGCTATGCTTAATCCTTTTCTAGCAACATCCTTTTGTTTTAAGCCTCTGGCGATTCTTAGTTCCTTATATAATTCACCCAATTGAATTTTTCGATCTATATGCATAACTTATTATCCATTTCAGTCATTAGTAATTACGTTTATTTTACCAAATTAATAAAGGAAATTATATATTTTAAATTATTTTACTAAGAAAAAATCTCAGCCAGTACAAATGAAAAAAGAAAGGCCTTCAGGACCTTTCTTTCGAACATATTCAAACTGTTTTTCCTATAAAATTAGATTAATGTTTCTTCATAATAGAAATTATGCTATTTTTGAATCATTAGGAGTATATAGAAACTTTCCGCCGTGAGAAAAGTGCTTGAAACAAGATTGTTTCAAGCACTCGGGAGTTTTGAGACTTTAGGCTCAAAACTAAGTCATGGAACTTCTTCGAAGTTCGCTGACGTCCGTACTCACCTAAGGAAAGTTTCTAAATTATCTTTGTCATCAATCCGAAGAAAGGTCTTCAAGACCTTTCTTTTTAACATTCTAGTGAACTTTAGAAATCTTATCCACCAAGGTAGGCCTTGCGGACTTCTTCTGAGGCTAAGAGTTCTTTTCCTGTTCCGGAAAGAACGACTTTCCCTGTTTCCAAAACATAACCGCGGTCTGCGATGGAAAGGGCCTTGTTGGCATTTTGCTCGATCAAGAGAACCGTTGTTCCTTGTTTTTGGATATCTTGGATGATATCAAAGATTTCTTGGATAAAGATTGGAGCCAATCCCATAGAAGGTTCATCCAGAAGCAAGAGTTTTGGCGTTGACATAAGTGCACGACCCATTGCTAGCATTTGTTGTTCCCCACCAGATAGGGTTGCTGCATCTTGGTTCTTCCGTTCTTCCAAACGTGGGAAACGGGAGAAGACTTTCTTCAAGTTAGCTTGGTTTTCTTCTCGATCTTTCTTCAAGAAAGCTCCCATTTCCAAGTTTTCCATAACGGTCAAGCCTGGAAAGACGTGGCGGCCTTCTGGAACTTGAGAGAGTCCCGCTGCTACAATCTTTTGAGCCGGAACCTTTTGAATCTCTTGACCTAAAAACTCGATTTTCCCAGCACTTGGACGCACCAAACCTGAAATGGTACGAAGAATAGATGTTTTCCCAGCACCGTTAGCACCGATAAGAGAGACAACTTCCCCTTCGTTTACCTCGAAACTGACATCACGGACAGCCTGGATCATGCCATAGTGTACAGAAAGATTTTCAACTTTTAACATAGTCATTAGGCTTCACCTCCTAGATAGGCTTCGATTACGCGTTTGTTGGTCTTGATTTCATCTGGCGTACCATGGGCAATCAAGCGACCGTATTCCAATACATAAATCCGTTCCGTTACTTCCATAACCAAGCTCATATCGTGCTCAATCAGCATGATCGTAATATTAAATTCTTTTTGAATGCGACGAATCAATTGGGTCAATTCTGCTGTTTCTTGAGGGTTCATCCCTGCAGCAGGTTCATCCAAGAAGAGGATTTTTGGCTCTGTAGCAAGGGCACGAACGATCTCCAAGTGACGTTGTTGTCCGTAAGCTAAGTTTTTGGCCAAGGTATCTGCTTCTTTTTCCAAACCAAAAATCGCTAACAATTCAAGTGCTTTCGCTTTCAAAGCTTCTTCATTCTTGTAATAGCTTGGCAAGCGGAAAAGACTCGCAAAGACATGTGGTTTATGGTGATTAGCAAAGGCAATCAAGACATTGTCCAAAACGCTCAAATCTTTAAAGAGACGAATATTTTGGAAAGTCCGTCCCAGACCACCTGCAGCGATTTTATAAGGTGCTTTACCATTTAGTAGCTGACCATCTAAGGTAATGGTCCCTTCACTTGGTTCATATACCCCTGTTAGGAGGTTGAAGAGGGTTGTTTTACCGGCACCGTTGGGTCCGATCAACCCAACCAATTCCCCTTCATTGAGTTCCATGGTCACATCCCCAACGGCTGTCAAACCACCAAAGTTTTTTGTTAAATTTTTTACTTCAAGAAGTGCCATTAGTTAGCCTCCTTTTTTGAGAGTAGTTTTTTCAAGCTGAATTCCCATGTTCCAAGAAGACCACCTGGACGGAAGATCATCACGAGAATCAAAGCCAATGAGTAAATGATCATACGTACACTTGAGAAGTCTTGAAGCACCATATTCAAGATACCCAAGACGATGGCTGCTACAACTGTTCCTGACATTGATCCCAAACCACCAAACACGACAATGATCAAGACATTAATGGTATTGGTGAAAGAGTAATCTTTAGGAACAACAGAGCCGATAAAGCCAGCTTGGAGAGATCCAGCAATCGCCGCTGTGATCGCACCAAATACAAAGGCGATGACTTTGACTTTGGTCGTATTGATCCCAACAGATTCTGCTGCGATTTCATCTTCACGGACAGAAAGGGTAGAGCGCCCAATTGGACTGCGTAAGAAGTTAATCGTAAAGATCGTTGTAATGACGACAAAGAGGTAAACCAATTGCCAAGTTGTAAAGGCTGGCAAACCAAGGATCCCAGCAGCACCATTTGTTAGAGTACCACCATTAACGATCAAGATCCGGATGATTTCAGAAACCCCAAGTGTCGCAATCGCGAGGTAGTCCCCTTTCAAACGAAGGGTTGGAACCCCAACGATCAAGGCAACGACACCAGCAATCAAAGCACCTAAAACCATCGCACCAAAGAAAGCCCCGTAGGTTGGTAATTTGGAACCGAGAATGGCTGCAGAGTAGGCACCAATCGCCATAAATCCGGCATGCCCGAGTGAGAATTGACCTGAGAAACCAACAATGAGGTTCAAGCCAACCGCAAGGATAATATTAATTCCGATTTGTTCTAAAATTTGGATATAGAAGAGGTTGAGCACACCCGCTGCAACCAAGACTTGGATCAAGGCAAAACCTGCGACCAAAAGACCAAGCCAGACTAAATTCACTTTTAAATTTTGTTTCATGGCTTACACCTTCTCTTTCACATTTTTACCGAGGATACCTGCTGGACGGATGAGCAAGATCACAATCAAGATGGCATACACAATGGCGTCACGGAAGTCTGAAAGACCGATCGCTGTAGCAAAGGTTTCCAACAAACCGATAACAAATCCACCTAGGGCCGCACCTGGAATGATTCCGATTCCTCCAAGAACGGCTGCGACAAAGGCTTTGATCCCTGGTGTCATCCCCATCAAAGGCTCGATCGAGTTGTAATACAAACCAATCAAGACACCACCAGCACCTGCCAAGGCTGATCCCAAAGCAAAGGTAAAGCTGATCGTACGGTTTACGTTAATCCCCATCAATTGAGCGGCATCACTATCGACAGATACAGCCCGCATGGCTTTCCCCATCTTTGTCTTTTGAATAATAAATTGAAGAGCGACCATCAAGAAAACAGACACTCCCAAGATCATCAACTGAATATTGGAGATTGAAATAGGACCGAAGTTGTAACGAACCGTTTTAATCACTTGCGGGAAGGAACGGGTATTGGCACCGACGAAGAAGACCATCCCATATTCGAGCAAGAAAGAAACCCCGATGGCTGTGATCAAAGCTGCAATCCGAGTCGAATGACGAAGTGGACGATAAGCCAGGTATTCAATTACAACCCCTAAAATAGCTGTCCCAACCATGGCTAGGAGTAAAGCAACAAAGAAGTTCACTTTCCACGAGTTCAATAAGAAATATCCCATAAAGGCACCTACCATGTAGATATCCCCATGGGCAAAGTTGATCAATTTGATAATTCCATACACCATGGTATAACCAAGGGCCAAGAGTGCATAGACACTTCCCAAGATTAGACCGTTCACTAATTGCTGGAGCATTTGAACCATCCTTTCTAACAATAAAGAGCGAGGCCAGGAATTTTCATTCTCCCAGCCTCTTGTACAAACAACAAATGATAATTATGGTTTAACAGACTCAACTGATTTGACTTTACCATCTTTCAAGCCAATCATAAGAGCTGATTTAACCGGGTTGTGGTTCTTGTCAATTGACATTGTACCAGTCACACCTTCCAAGTCTTTCAACTTCGCAAGGTTATCTTTCAATTCGACAGAGTTCTTAGCACCTTTAGATGCTTCTGCAACCATGTAAACTGAATCATAAGCCAAAGCTGCGAACATTGAAGGTTCTTCATTGTATTTCGCTTTGTAAGCTTCTACGAATTTCTTGGCTTTATCAGTCATTTCACCTTCAGTAGAGAATCCAGCTACGTAGTAGATGTCTGTAGCTGCAGCAGGTGTTGCTTGTTCAACGAACTTAGCATCGCTAAATCCATCACCACCAATGATTGGTTGTTTGATTCCCATACCACGCGCTTGGTTTACGATCTTACCAGTTTCTGTGTAGTAACCTGGAAGAACAATCGCATCGAAGTCTTTATCTTTGATTTTTGTAAGGGCAGCTTGGAAGTCTGTATCCTTAGATTGGAAGGTTTCCGTTGCTACGATTTCACCTTTGTAAGATTTCTTGAAGGCTTCAGCAATCCCTTTCGCATAGTCAGATGAGTTATCGTAGTAAAGAACGACTTTCTTCGCTTTCAAGTTATCCGTTGTGTATTTAGCAATGATTTTTCCTTGGAAGCTATCGATAAAGGTTGCACGGAAGAGGTAATCTTGACCTTTTGTCAAATCATCTTGAGTTGCAGATGGTGTGACCAATGGAACACCTGCTTTACCAGCGTTGGCAACCGCTGCTGCAGTAGCACCTGAAGTTGCAGGTCCTACAAGAGCGTTCACTTTTGATTGGGTCACAAGGTTTGTTGTAATAGTAGCTGCTTCAGCTGTTTCAGATTTGTTATCTTTATCTGTGACAACGATCTTCTTACCGTCAGCTCCACCCTTAGCGTTGATTTCATCAACGGCTAATTGAGCACCTTTTTGTTCAGCGCTACCGTAGGCTGCTACTTCACCAGTTTTTTCAAAGTTAAAACCGACTTTTAGTTCCTTGCCGATTTCGTTACCAGTTGTGTTTGAACCTGAAGTAGAAACTTCACCACAAGCAGCAAGAAGAGCGACACTTGCAAGGGTTAAAAATGAAAGAGCAAATTTTTTCTTCATTTGTAATGATCTCCTTAAATGAATCTTAAAATAAATACATTAAGAATATACCGAATTATCTGACAATTGTCAATAAAAAAAGCGCAATCCATCAAATGATTGCGTTTTCTAACCTTCTGTGACCACAGATGGGGTCTCCAATCGTTGCAAACTCCCCACAAAATCTGTATCTAAATCTTTGAGATGGCAAGGCAAGACCTTTTTGACATAACGTTCTTTCTTTAAGTCTTCCATGACTTGATCGGCCTTGTCACTGTCCACATACAATTGGACATAACGGCATTTCTTAGAATGGTACAAGACATCTCCGACAGATTGTAATTTTTTCCCGTCTCGATTGTAATACAATTTAACAATCAAGCCTGTTCTTTCTTGTTTCTCAAACATGGTCAATCCCTTTCTCGTTCTGTTACTAGTATATCAAATTTCAAGAAAAAGAACTACTCTTTTATAAGAGCAAAAAAAGAGAGTGGGACAGAAATCGGTAATTCGTTAGAATTCGATTTCGTCGTCCCACCTCCGCACAGTTGAGTAGGGCTGTAAAAGCTGATGAAATCAGCGTAGTAGAGCCCACTCAACCACTGCGTCTTGCTCTACAATCCAAAAATAATTGAGAGGCTAGGACTTTTGTCCCAGCCTCTTGACGGACCTTCCCATAGGATGGTTTAGCCCAATTTATTATTGGCCATGATTTCATCAATAAAGCCATATTCAAGTGTTTCTTGCGCGCTCATCCAATTATCACGTTCCGCATCAGCATGCACTTTTTCAATGGATTGACCTGAATTTTCCGCAAGGATTTTTTCCAAGTTATTCCGTGTTTTGAGCAAGTGTTCTGCTGCAATCGCCATATCGGTTTGTTGGGTACCACCACCAGTACCACCCATTGGTTGGTGAATCATGTACTCGGCGTTTGGCAACATGAAGCGTTTGCCCTTCGCACCGCTTGAAGCAATGACAGTCCCCATAGAGGCTGCCATCCCCATGACAATGGTTTGGACATCTGACTTGATAAAGTTCATAGTATCTACGATGGCGAGACCTGCAGAGACAGAACCCCCTGGTGTATTGATATACATATAGATATCTTTTGTATTATCTTGGGCATCCAAGAAGAGCAATTGAGCGATAATGGAGTTAGCCATTTGGTCCTCAACTGGTCCTGTTACCATGATAATTCGATCTTTCAACAGACGGGAATAAATATCGTAAGAACGTTCTCCACGACTGGTTTGTTCAATAACTACTGGAATCATCTATTCTTCTCCTTTAGTATCCATTCATTCTCACGATTCGTGAGGTTCAAAGTATATGTGCTATTATAAACCAATGGTCAAAAAAGGTCAAATCTTAAGCACCTTTCGGACGAATCATGAATGGCTTCTTATTTGGTACCGAATAAACGGTCACCTGCATCTCCAAGACCAGGAACAATGTAGCCATGTTCATTCAAATGATCATCGAGGGCTGCTGTAAAGATATCCACATCTGGGTGAGCTTCTTGAAGAGCTTTCACCCCTTCTGGCGCTGATACTAGGCAGACAAATTTGATATGGCTAGCGCCGCGTTTTTTCAAGGAATCAATCGCTAGAATAGCGGATCCACCCGTAGCAAGCATCGGGTCTACTACAAAGATACGACGTTGATCAATATCTTCTGGCAATTTCACCAAGTATTCAACTGGTTTCAAGGTTTCTTCATCACGGTACATCCCGATATGGCCAACCTTAGCAGCTGGTACCAAACTCAAGAGACCATCAACCATCCCAATCCCTGCACGAAGAATTGGGACAATAGCCAATTTCTTCCCTGCGATTTGCTTTTGAACGGTTTTAGTAATAGGAGTTTCAATTTCAACATCTTCAAGAGGCAATTCACGCAACACTTCGTAGCCCATCAACATAGCAATTTCATCTACCAATTCACGAAAGGCCTTCGTAGAGGTATCCGTGCGACGGAGAATAGACAATTTGTGTTGAATCAGTGGATGTGTAATAACTTCTAATTTTCCCATTTTGAGATCCTTCTTTCTAAGCTGTTATTATTCAAAAAAGAGCTATGATAAAAGCGGAGTCAAGCTCTACTCTTTCTTTCAGTCCCTCTTTGATACTCACAGCACATGGAAATCTTCATTTCCAACTTTACATTCTTCTTATTATACCAAATTTTACCAAAAAAAGAGAGCCCTTACACTTAATTTTTTAAGTTCGGACTCACTCTTTCTATCAATCAATTACAACCATTCTTTGTACTTCTTAATATAGATACGTTTGACAACCGTCACACTCAGCATATAAAGGACGATAATCGCAAACAATAGAACAAAGTACAATCCATTTAGTTGGCTCAACTTCAAGATAGAAGCCAAAGGACTATATGGAAGGGAGGTTACAAAGAAGGCTGCTGCTAGAGTCGTCACCACGACTGAGAAGGCTGGACGACTTTGGATAAATGGCAGTTTTGGTGAACGCAACATATGGATAACCATGGTTTGAGACCACATGGATTCGATAAACCACCCAGTTTGGAACACCATGATAAAGGCTGCTGCATCTGCTGCTCCATGGTTGTAGCCATGACCTAAAATCATAGGAACAACAAGGAAGTAAAGAAGCATGTAGGTAATAATATCAAATACAGATGAAATGGGACCAATCCAGGCCATAAAACGCATGATAGAGTTTGCTTCCCAGATACGAGGTTTCTTGAGGAATTCCTTGTCGACATTGTCAAAAGGAAGGGCGATACAAGAAAGATCATAGATAAGATTGAGCACAATCAAATGAACGGGAGCCATTGGAAGGAAAGGCAAAAAGATGCTGGCGAAGAGAAGAGAGAAGATGTTCCCGAAGTTAGAAGAGACCGTCATCTTGATGTACTTGGTCATATTGGCATAGACCTTGCGGCCTTCGACCAAGCCTTTTTCAAGAACCATCAAGTCCTTATCTAGAAGGATGACATCTGCTGTTTCCTTGGCAATATCCACAGCGGTATCCACGGAGATCCCAACGTCTGAGACCTTCATGGATGGAGCATCGTTGATCCCATCTCCCATGTAACCAACCTTGTGGCCATTATTCTTGAGGCAGAGGATGATCCGCGCTTTTTGATCTGGTGATAGTTTGGCAAAGACCGTTGTTGTTTCCACAACTTGTGCTAACTCTTGGTCTGTCATCGTATCGATTTCGCTTCCCAAAAGAATCCGCTCGACATCTAGTCCTACTTTTTCACAGACAGCTTGGGTGACCTTTTCATTGTCCCCAGTTAAGATCTTGGTGGTTACCCCATATTCTGCAAGAGCTTTGATCGCTGGAGCTGCAGAAGGTTTTGGTGGATCAAGAAAGGCAAGGTAACCAGTTAGGATCATGTCTCGTTCATCTTCAACACTAAAGATGTCATTTTCGTCCAAATCGGTTTTGTAGCTAACACCCAAAACACGAAGTCCTTGTTCATTTAACTGAGCAACTTCAGCGAGGACCTCTTGACGAACTTCATCTGTCAGGCGTTTAATCTCACCTTTGTATTCAACATAAGTCGATACAGAAAGCATTTCTTCCAAGGCACCCTTGGTCACCATGCTGACCACACCGTCTTCGTCTTTGACAATGACACTCATGCGACGACGTTCAAAATCAAAGGGCAATTCATCAATCTTATGGAAGGTTTGATCCAGGTCGCGAACAATTTCATGTTTCTTGGCTTCTTTCTGGGTCCGATTGATAATCGCTCGGTCCATCAAATTTTTTAGCCCGGTTTGGAAATAGGAATTCAAGTAAGCCCGGCGAAGGACTGATAGATCCAACTCGCCATGGATATCAAGCGGATACTCCAAAACGATTTCATCTTGGGTCAAGGTTCCTGTCTTATCAGTACACAAAATATCGATAGCGCCGAGGTCTTGGATGGCATTGAGCTTTTTGATAACGACTTTTTCTTTTGCCATAATGATGGAGCCCTTAGCAAGACTCGCTGTAATAATCATCGGCAGCATTTCCGGAGTCAAACCAACCCCAACGCTGAGGGCAAAGACACCCGCTTCTAACCAGTCACCATCTGTGAGGCCATTGATCACAAAGACAATGGGCACCATCACTAACATGAGCCGAATCAAGAGCCAAGAGATGGTATTCATTTCTCTCTCAAATGAGGTTGGTTCGTCATAAGTGTTGATGGTTTGCTCAATAGCTCCCATCATGGTTTCATCTCCCACGACCAAGACCAAGGCTGTCGCCCGTCCGGAGATGACATTGGTCCCCATAAAGGCCAAACTTTCACTTTCCAAGAGACTATCTAGATTTTGACTGTCGGCTTTTCTGAGACAAACCTTTTCAACAGCATCACTTTCCCCCGTGAGACCAGATTGTTGGACAAAGAAGTCACGGGAATCAATCAAGACCACATCTGCTGGGATCATATCGCCGGCACTCAGTTTGATCACATCACCTACGACGATTTCATCGATCGGAATTTCTTGTTCCGATCCATCACGCAGAACGGTCGCTGTATTGACAATCATACGTGATAAGTTGCTAGCTGCTTTGTCGCTCCGCAATTCTTGAATGAAGCGGATACCACCAGAGATCAAGACCAAGGTCACAATGATGATGGAGGTCGTTGGATCCTGTTCACCTGGTTTTGCTAGCCAGACATTAGTAATGAAGGAAACCAGCGCAATGACCAACAAAATCACCGTAAAAGGATTGATGATCGATTCGTAGATCTTTTTGATCATGGAATCTTCTTGACCTTTTGTGATGACATTTTCGCCATAAATATCACGGTTTTCTTCTACTTGATCGTCAACCAAACCAAGGGCACTGGTTTTGTAGTTGGCAAAGGTGCTTTCAAGTGGTTCTTGAAGAGCCGCAATGAGTCTTTCTTTATTTGTTTGCATTAGTATCTCCTTTTTCAATCAGGAGCCAATCACTTTTGGAGTCCCTAGGACACAAATCAGCGATTGGCTGGTTCGGTGCGGTTCGGGATGATCGTCGATTTGTATCATAGCTCTCTCCTTTCTCTTTTCTTGGTAAGGCATAAAAAAGAGTCCTACCCTCGATCGGTAGGACTCATGAAACTCGTCATTTATTTTTCAATCAAAACTCTCAAAAAACTGACCGTCCAAGCTTTAGCTCCACAAGGCAATGAAATGAACTTAGTCTTGACCTTTGCGATCAGAACTGTTGACCAACGAGTAGTGTCTCCACTGCTTTGCGGTAGTCATCCGTATCCTTGTGGTAGCCTCACCTACCGTATTTCGAGTATATTGTACTCCTTCACTTACAGAAAGTCAACACTTATTTGTGAAAAGTTTCCACCAAGCGTTTGGTGATTTCTTCAATGAGGGTGAAGGGAGCTGCCACATTGAGGCGGGCATGCAAGGTTCCTTCTTTTCCGAAATCTGTTCCACGGTTCAAAATCAATTTGGCTTGGTCATGGATTTTAGCATGCAGCTCATCATCGGTATAAGGATAGGCTGAAAAGTCCAACCAAAGAAGATAGGTTCCTTGGGGCTTCATGACACGGATTTTGGTCTTTTCATGCAATTCATCTACGACATAGTCAATGTGTTTTTCAAAGACTTGCTTGAGCTCTGTCAACCAAGGTTTGCCGTGACGATAAGCCGCTTCTGTTGCAATATAGCCCAATCCTGAGATTTCATGTTGATTATTGGCCAATTGTCGTTGTTTAAAAGCTGTGCGAAGTTTTGGATTTTCAATAACCACATAAGAATTTTTTGTTCCTGCAATATTGAAAGTCTTGGTCGCACTGGTTAAGATCAAGCTAAAGTCTTTAAAGCTTGGGTCAACTGTGTTAAAGCTGGTATGACGGTGGCCAAACAAGGCTAAATCTTGGTGGATCTCATCTGAAATGAGAAGGACACCATGTTTTTGACAGAGATGGCCAATTTTTTCCAAGACCTCACGATCCCATACACGGCCTCCAGGATTGTGCGGATTGCATAAAACATAGAGTTTAACCTCTTGCTCCACAATGTCTTTTTCTAGCTGATCAAAATCGATTTGGAAAAGTCCGTCTTTTTCAACTAATGAATTTTCGATCAATTTTCGACGATTGAGCTTGACGCTTCGTGCAAACGGAGGATAGACTGGCGTATTGATTAAGACAGCATCCCCTTCCTTGGTGAAGGCTTGAATGGCTGTTGAAATAGCTGGCACGACACCTTCGATAAAGACGATCGCTTCCTTGTCAAAGGAATAGCCATGCTCTTCTTTTTCCCAATCAAGGATAGACTGGTAGAGGCTATCCGATGCATAGGTGTAGCCATAGACCATTTGGTCTGCATAGCCGATAACAGCTTCTCGTACTTCTGGAATGACATTAAAATCCATGTCCGCGATCCAAGCTGGAATGATTTCTGGATCTGTCTCAGTTTCTTTCCACTTGTAGGTATGGTGGGTCAAGCGATTGGGTAAAGTCGTGAAATTATATTTGGTCATCTTAAGCCTCCAATGCTTGTTTCAAATCGTCAATCAAATCATCCGCATCTTCGATTCCGATGGACAACCGAAGCAGATCATCTGTCAAACCGTATGAATGGCGAACTTCTGCAGGGATGTCCGCATGAGTCTGAGTGGTAGGATAAGTGATCAAGCTCTCCACTCCACCCAGACTTTCTGCAAAGGTAAAGACTTGAAGGGAATTCAACAAGTTAGGAATTTTTTTCTCATCTTGAATTTTAAAGGAGACCATTCCACCTTTTCCAGTGTAGAGGACTTCTTTGACCTGAGGGGAGGTTTTCAAAAACTCGACTACCTTGCGGGCATTCTCAGTGGAGCGCTCCATCCGGATAGAGAGTGTCTTGAGACCACGGATCAACAGATAGCTGTCAAATGGGGAAAGAACAGCACCTGTCGTGTTCAAATTGTAAAAGAGTTTGTCATACAGATCTGCATCATTTGTCACGACAACACCAGCCAAGACATCGTTGTGACCAGCTAGGTACTTGGTTGCTGAATGTAGGACAATATCTGCTCCCTCTTCAATCGGACGTTGATAGATTGGGCTATAGAAAGTATTGTCCACCACGACTTTGGCACCTTTTGCATGGGCCAATTTGGCTAAATGAGCAATATCAAATTCCAACATCAATGGATTGGTTGGTGTTTCAATATAGAGGACATCCACCGGATCATGATCTAGATGGTGGATCAGTTCTTCTTCTGTATTGGCATAGGTGAAAGAGAAACGACCTTCTTGCTCTTGTTGGTTAAACCAGCGGAAAGAACCTCCATACAGGTCACGAACGGCTAAGACTTTTGAACCAACAGGGAAAATGCTAAAAGCAAGCACAATAGCTGACATTCCAGAGCTTGTCGCCAAAGCATAGTCTGCACTTTCGATAGCTGCCAAAGTCTTCTCAGCCGTTGCGCGTGTTGGATTTTTCGTACGGGTATAGTCAAAACCTGTAGACTGACCAAATTCTGGGTGTTGGTAAGTCGTAGAGAAATGCAAAGGAGTCGTCAAAGCTCCCGTTGCTTTATCCGACTTGATTCCTGCCTGTGCCAAGATAGTATTGATATTGCGTTTTTTACTCATATTGCCCTCCGATAAACATTCAATCTAACTGATTACTATTTTATCACTATTATGAGGAGAGCGGTTTTCCCATTTTCAAGACCTAGCTATAGTTTCAAACTATAAGAAAAGGCTGGTCTCTAATGGCCAGCCTGAGAGTATAGACAAACAGTTCTTCTTTACAAATCTAATAAATTCTATAAAAATTTATTCGTTAGAATTATTCAATCATC
>NZ_KV794422.1:0-73666 GCF_001808745.1 Streptococcus sp. HMSC057G03 | reverse complement strand
GCTGACGTCCGTACTCACTTAAGGAAAGTTTTCAAGATAACTTTGTCCTCAATCAGAGACTGGACTTAAATGTCCAACCTCTGATTTATTTAATCCGAAATTTTTGTCTAAGACGTGCAGCTTGACCTCCGATAAAGCGGTCAAAATACCGTAGCCATAATCCTAAGGCTCCATAAATAGCAACTCCCAATCCTCCAATGACGACGATATAAATCATGCTCGATACACGGCCATTTGGTGGGAAAATCCAGCCCAAAATCAAGCCTGCGATCAAGACTCCAAGTAGCATCACTACAGTCAGGATAGAACCAAGCAAGGTCCGCTTGAAGACGATGGTTCGATTAAACTGAGTGATGGTTTGGATCTCTCGATACATGAGAACGATTGGCACCATTAAGGCAATGGTCGTTGACAAAAGTGGTCCATAAGAACGAAAAACCAAAATAAATGGAATTTGTAGGACCAATTTCACCACTACACCATAAAGGAAGTAGCGAATGGCCTTACGATTTTGAAAGAGGGCTTGAATCATTGGAGACAAGACTGTGTAAAGGCCGAGAATTACGGTCTGCAACATTGCTACGATGAAGAGTCCTAAGGCCAAGCCATCTGGTTGCCCATAGAAAACCGTATAAAGTGGTTTTGCGACTGCTACTGCACCAAAGGTGGCTGGAAGTAAGAAAGCTAGCAACATGGTCAAGTTATCCTGTACGAGCTTCCCAGCCGCTTTTAGGTCCCCCTTCACATAATTCTCTGTCAAAAGAGGAATCCCGACTCCCCCAATCGAAGTCGCTACCGCAATCAAGATCATGGTGATTTTGTTTGGATTAGCAGAGAAATAACTAAACATGACCAAGAGCTGCTTTTGACTATAATCTGTGAACCAAGACATGACATTGATAAAGGTCATCTGGTCAACAATTTGGAAGAGCTGAATCGCAGAACCAGTGATAATAAAAGGAATGGCCTCACGAATCGTATCAATCAAGAGAGCCCGAGTATCAATCCCTTCACTTCCCTCTTGCTTTCTAAAAATAGAAGAGAGCAAGCCTGTCTTTGCAAGGTAATAAAAGAGCACCAGAAGGCTCGCTCCCATACCGATAAAGGCCGCAAAGGTCGACTGCGTCACAGCCTGCACATAGTCTCCTGAGCCAATCTTCATAATGAAGAAGGTCGTGAGCAACATCCAGATGACCCGGATCACTTGTTCAGCGATCTGGCTAATGGCGTAAGGCTTCATGTTGTTAAAACCTTGGAAAAATCCCCGAATGACACTCATCGAAGGAAAGATCAAGACAGCCCAAGAAAGGCTCTGCATGATCGGAATCAACTCTTTTCCCCCACCTGAAAGACTCGCAAAGACAGGAGACAAAAGATACATGAGAATGGCAAATCCAAGGCCTAGAATTCCCATAAATTTCAAGAAGCCCCGAATCAAAGCAAAGCTATGATCCGCTTGGTCCCGGGTATTGTATTTGGCTACTTGCTTAGCAACAGCTACGGGTACTCCGGCTGTCGAAATCAAGAGAAACCAAGCATAGATATTGTAGCCCATTGTAAAAAGACCATTGGCTTGTGGCCCATATTTCCCCATCCAAATATACCAAGGAATAATATAAGCGGCTCCTAGCAAACGGCTGATAAAGTTGCTGGCTGTCATCCAGGCAGTCCCGCGTAGCATCTGGGCTTGCTGGTCATTTTGTTCGTGACTCATTGGTGTCCTCTTTCGTTTCTTCTTCTCTTCATTATAAACTTTTCCATGACACTTGTAAAATAGGGACTTTAGGTTTACAATAGTTTTATGATTACAATTGAACAAACCCTCAATATTTTAAAACATGACCAAAATTTCCGAGAAGTTCTAGTAAATGGTGAATACTACTACCATCTAGAAGGAACAAATTTTGATGCTATTAGCTATGATAGCCGGAAGGTTTCTGCTAGCACCCTCTTTTTTGTCAAAGGGGCTAACTTCAAAAAAGAATACCTGGAACAGGCTATTTCTAATGGACTCGGCTTTTATGTCTCTGAAAAAGATTATGAAGTTGGTATTCCTGCCATCCTCGTCAATGATATCAAACAGGCTATGAGCTTAATCGCCATGGAGTTTTATGGACACCCTGAGAAACAATTAAAACTATTGGCCTTCACAGGGACTAAGGGAAAGACAACCGCGGCCTATTTTGCTTACCATATTTTGGAACAAAGTCACCGACCAGCTATGCTGTCGACCATGAATACAACACTGGATGGTAAAAACTTCTTTAAATCGACCCTGACAACTCCAGAGAGCTTGGATCTTTTTGCCATGATGGCTGAGGCAGTAGCCAATGATCGGACCCACCTCATTATGGAAGTTTCCAGTCAAGCTTATCTAGTGAAACGAGTTTACGGTCTGACCTTTGACGTTGGTGTTTTTCTCAACATCAGTCCTGACCATATTGGACCGATTGAACACCCAACTTTTGAGGATTATTTCTACCACAAACGTCTCCTCATGAAGAACAGCCAAGCCGTTGTCATCAATAGTGATATGGATCATTTCCAAGTTTTAGCGGACCAAGTCGCGAACCAAGACCACGATTTTTATGGAAGCCAGTCTGAGAATCAAATTGAAAACTCTAAGGCCTTCAGCTTCTCAGCCACTGGTAAATTAGCTGGAAACTATGAAATCCAACTGATTGGACATTTCAACCAAGAAAATGCTGTGGCTGCCGGACTTGCCTGCCTTCGCCTAGGTGCGAGCCTCGAGGATATCCAAAAAGGGATTGCTAAGACGCGCGTTCCAGGCCGAATGGAAGTCTTGACTCAGCAAAACGGCGCTAAGGTCTTCATCGACTACGCCCATAATGGTGATAGCTTGAAAAAACTACTCTCTGTTGTCGAAACCCATCAAACGGGGACCATTTCACTAGTTCTCGGATCAACTGGGAATAAAGGAGAGAGCCGCCGCAAGGACTTTGGCATACTCTTGGAAGACCATCCTGAGATCCAAGTCTTCCTCACAGCTGATGATCCCAACTATGAAGATCCTTTGGCTATCGCTGAAGAGATTAGTAGTTTTATCACGCGCCCTGTCGAGAAAATCGCAGATCGAGAGCAAGCCATTCAACTGGCTATGGCGACAACCAGCAAGCCTGAAGATGCCGTCATTATCGCTGGAAAAGGAGCGGACTGCTACCAAATCGTCAATGGCGTAAAAGAAGAGTATCCAGGTGATGCTACCATTGCTGAACGTTATCTATAATCAAAAAAAACAAGGCTAGGAAGTTTTCCTAGCCTTTTCTATTGCTTCATAAACATCAATCTTTCCTTATCCAAGTCCACTGCTAATTCATATTTGCCTTCATCATTTTTGCGGATATAGCCTAAGACTTCTAAACTGTCGACAAAGATGTCCTTGCGCTTTTGCTGGACTACTTCTTTTTTAAGAAATTTGAGCAAAAAGCTAGTCATATACTTAAGAGCATACTCAGGATTGACATCTCCCAAGATGGCATAAAGCTTTTCTTGCTCCTCCGTCAATGGATATTGGTGAGCTACCTTGTAAAAGTAATTGGAAAGGGTCTGTGCATTTCGCGCAAAGTCCGTCTCCTCTATGAGAATCGCTGCATTAGTCGTGTTGCGGAGTTCCGTTTGGAAGACCTTGGCTTTTAATTCTTGATAAACTGCACTGTCCTCTCGAACAAAGACCTCCTGATCCAAGTCAACAAGATCAGCTGACTTCAAGAAGGGCAGGTTGAGGGTGTAGCGTTTATTTTCTCGAAGGATGAAGCCCGCTTTGATATACTCCTCCATGAGCTTGTCCACTGGTTGATCTGGAAATTGGGCCTTGATTTGCCGCAGGATCACATCGTCGTGCTGATCCAAAAAGTTGATCAAGTCCTTGAAAAATGGCTGACGTGTCAAACGTGTGGGATTAATGATTGTAATCATCCAAATACCTTTCTTTAAACTGTAGATAGGGTGATTGGGCTAACTGACTCGGGTTGGTCCCGGGCTGATCTAAAGGAACCGCTAGACCAAGCTCTCTGTAGTAATCTTCCCAAAACGAACTAATCTCTTGTTCCTCATCTCCAAACTTCATGGGAATGGTTTCAAAAATAGGAAGTAGTTCAGCAATGAACTGGGAACAATAGAAACCAGCTCCATCTGGATAAAAGGAAGCATTGTAGGGAGCCCCTAAAAGGTTTTCTGCCCGCTTTTTGACCTCTGGACAATCAATCTGCGCATAGCGATAAAGGTCATAGACTTTTCCAGCTTCAAAGAAATCCTCAGGGGCTTGGGAAAGGACGCCACCTTCTACCGTGGCATGATAAATGAAACCGTCCAAAAAGATAGCCACATGGCTATAGTTGCCAGTAGATACCTGGATGGCCTGCCCCATTTCCGTATCTTCTCTCACAAAAATCAAATCGCCCGTCTCTAACATGATCTTCTCCTAGCAAAAAAGGAGTCGAAACTCCTTTTTAATAATGGGTTTCCCCATTTATCATTAAGCATTAAAGCTTTCAGTCAATTGAGGAACCACTTGTTTCTTACGTGAAACGGCACCTGGAAGGAAAGCATGATTGTTTTCAAGTTTGAAGTTGAAGGCTGCTTCTACCTTGTCCATGTTGGCACCAAGAGCCAAGATTTCTGAGTTTGAGTTGACGATGTCTGTAATCATCAAAACAAAGTCAGAGTAGCCGTTAGCTGCATTGGCAGCTTGGATAGCTGCTTCGATTTCAGCTTGGCGTTCCAAAACTTCCGCAATATCAACTGTATTCACTTGAGCCACACGAACGTTATTTCCGTTCAATTCAAAAGTCTTAGCATCGATGTCGATCAATTCTTCTGCTGATTTGCTTGCCAAGTTAGTACCAGCCTTGAGCATTACAAGACCATATTCTTCCAAGTTGACACCAGCCAATTCAGCCAATTCAGGCGCAATGACTTTATCAGATGGGTGGGTAGTTGGAGATTTCAAAAGAAGAGTATCTGAAATCAAACCTGAAAGCATCAAACCTGCCAATTCTTTTGGCACTGCTACACCGTGTTCTTTGAACATGCGGTAAACGATAGAAGATGCTGATCCTACTGGTTCCAAACGCATGTAAAGTGGGCTAGCAGTTTCAAAGTTAGCCACACGGTGGTGATCCACCACACCGTAAACTTCTACTTCAGCGATATCTGAAACAGATTGTTGAAATTCATTGTGGTCCGTCAAGATAACTTGCTCTGCACCTTCTGCTTTAGCTGATGTGATGACGCGTGGTGCTTCCACACCAAAATAGTCCAATACGAAAGCTGTTTCTTCATTCGGAGTTCCAAGAGCCACTGCTTCTGTATCCAAACCATATGCTTCTTTTGCAAGATAAGCAAAAGCTACAGATGAGCCGATAGCATCTGAGTCAGGATTTTGGTGACCAAAAACGAGAATTTTTGACATGTTTCTACCTCTTTATTTCATTTATAGATTCACTCTATTTTAGCACGTTTTGCCATTTAAAGAAAGGGAATAGTTGTGCATTTCAATAGAAAAGACAGCTGGAAGGCCCAACTGTCTATACTTTTTATCCTTTGACCCGTTTCAGGTAATCTTGGTAACTTTCTGTTTCCATCAAATCTTTTGCATTTTGGACCCGTTCTTTTGTCGGTGGTTTCACACCCTCCAATTTGTACGGAATTCCCAATTCACGCCATTTGAATTCCCCCATCGTATGGTAAGGAAGGATCTCAAATTTATCAACATTTTTAAGGGTTTTAACAAATTTTCCAAGCTCGATCAAGTCGTCATCTCGGTCTGTAAGCCCAGGTACCAAAACGTGACGAATCCAGACTGGTTTTCCAATATCAGATAAGTACTTGGCACAAGCTAAAATCGTTTTATTGGTATGGCTGGTCACAATTTTGTGTCGTTCATCATTGATTTCCTTGATATCCAGAAGCACCAAGTCTGTCACCGCCATCAAGCGGTCGAATTTTTCCAAATAACGAGGTGTATTCCGGAAAGGAAGGGCACAGGTATCCAAGGTACAATGAATGCCCAACTCTTGAGCCTTGGTGAAGAGGGCAATCAAAAAGTCAATCTGCAAGAGGGCTTCTCCACCACTGACAGTGATTCCCCCTTTTTCGCCCCAAAATCCACGATAACGGAGGGCTTCTTCTAGGACATCATCCACTGTCCGTTCACGGGACTTGTTGGTTTCCATTGCCCAAGTATCTGGATTGTGGCAGTATTGACACCGCATTTGACACCCTTGAAGGAAGACAATAAAGCGGATCCCAGGCCCGTCTACTGCCCCAAAACTTTCTGTTGAGTGTACCATTCCTGTTACTTTTCCATAATCAACTGTTTCATTTTCCATTGAGGAACCTCTTCTCTTGAAAACGTTTTATGATTTTATTATAACACGATTCCATCTATTTTAAAGAGTTTAAGCTTCTTTTTGAAAAGAAACTGTTCTTTTCAGTGTTTTTCATTGTCCTAGTACAGTTTCCAATATGGGACTATCTGTCCTGTATTTTAGGATAAAAAAAGGAGCCAGCGACTCCTTTTTTAGATCTTTCTTTTGAAAACGTTAGTAAGTCTTTTTCTTCTTATACCAGACAAGACTCATCGTAGCTATTGCCACTCCAAAAAGAGCTAGATAGCTTGTTTCTTGTCCAGTAGATGGGAGGATTTTCCGTTTTCCTGGTGTCTTCGTTTCTGTTGCTGCCTCTTCCTTGTCGTCTTGCTTCTCATCTTCGTTCTTGCCCTTCTCTTTGCTTTCAGATGGTGAACTCTTTTGTTCATTGGCTTGAGCCTGATGAGGGACTAGTTGAGATCCTGTATTCGATGAGGAAGGGATGGTTTGATCCGTTGGTTGTCCTGTATTCCCTTGTTGATCATCCGTCGGCGTTCCTGGAGTTTGTGCTCCACTAAAGTCGATTTGGACCAAGACAGGATCATGGTCTGATGCACGACCATGTTCCTTCATAAAGGAAGCATTGATATGGACTGGTTCAAACCTTGCTTTGGCTGCCATGTTGTTTGAGATAAAAATGTTATCCAAAACTTGATTGCTTCCACGGTAGAAATAAGAATAGCGATCGCCTGCATCATGTTGAGCCATTAAGTTGGTTAGTTCACTACCCGCAAGGATCTGTGCCGTGGTTGAGAAATCGTAGTCATTAAAATCACCCGTCAAAACAAAGGTGGTCTTCGGATTTTGCTTCAAGCCTTCTTGAACGAATTGATGGATGACACTAGCTTGTGCTTCACGAGTTGGCAAGGTATGTTCCACTGCTGGTTGGCTTGCCCCATAAATAGCATCATCTCCGATTTTTGATTTCAAGTGATTGGCAATCACCACAACTGGTTGACCTTTGAATTCAAATTCAACAGCCAAAGACTTGCGAGTATGATCAAACGATGGGTCATTAGGGGCAATCCGAGCTGGATTTTTAACCAGGTGTCCCTTGTCAAATTGTGCTGCCTCGTTGCTAGTTGCTGCCTCTTTTTTGGCTAAGGTTACGCGTTCTGGATTGTAGAGGATTCCCAAACGAATATTAGAACCAGGCTTTCCTCCGTCAGCGCCATCTACTGGAGCAACCTCCGTATACTCATAGCTCTTGCCACCCAATTCCTTGATCCGATTGGCTAGTTTGCGTCCACTTTCAACACCACTGGTCGTTCCGTCATCCACACTACCATTATTGTCCTGGACTTCAATCAAAGTAATGATGTCTGGATTGTGAATTTCATGGATAAAGGAATTGGCAATCAGCGTCACCTTATCCTCTGGGGTTTCATTTTTGGCATTGTTAGCCGAGAAATTTTCAATATTATAGGAAGCAATGGTCAGCTTGTCCTCACTTGGTTGGGTTTGAGCTGCTTGACGCTGCAAGCCACCGTCTTGGACCATCAACTGTTGAGTGGGCTCTAATTTATAGAAGCTATTTCGATACGTTACCACTCCTGTCACATCTTCTGTAAAGTAATCCTTGGCTTTTGCGACAAACTGATTCCCAACATAAATCGGGATCGTCGCAGTATTTTGCGCATGTGGCCGTAGATTCAGACCTCCAATATTGTTTAAAGGAAGGCCTGTGAAATCTTCTCCCAAGACATAGATATCTCCCTTGTACTGGGGACCAAGGACATGCGGTTTCTTCACCACTGTGAGCATTCCTTCCAGGCTTTCCCAATAATCGAGGGCATCGGTTTCTGGAGCATAGGCAGTCGGATTAGGCTTCACATCTGCTGGCATGCCCGCAGTGATATTCACAGCTTCTGGAAGAGGGGCCGTCCCATCTTTTGTGATCCAAGCATCGACCAGCATGGTCACCGTTAAACTATTCGTTGGTTCCTTAAAGGTTTTCCCAGCTCCCAAGGTAACCTCTTCCATATAGCCTTCCTTGACGGTACCAGTGATTTTCACCTTGTCACCGACTTTCACCTTGTATTTGGAAACAACATAAATCCCATCTGAAGTACGGCTATTCCCATCCGACTCAATATCTTGGGCATAAAAACCATAGCGGTCTGTCTTAGTCACCACTGCATTTTTGATGGCTACCTTTTGGCCTTCCAGTGGAGAGCGTTGCGATTCCCCTTGAATGTCCCCGACCTTAACCGTTTTCTCCTCAGTAGCGTCTGAGGAACTGCTAGATGTCTCTTCTTTATCACTCGAAGCTCTCGTCGTAGCGTCTGTAGTTGTTGTTGCGGAAGTCGAATGATTTGTCAAGCCTTCCTCGCTACTAGTGTTCGTCACAAGTGCTGACTCTGAAGTCGAAGCTGTGGTCTCGTCAGCAACTACCGTGAGGGCACTGTTAAAGACCCCCAACTGACTAACCAATAAGGTAGCTACTGCTAATAATCGAATCTTTTTTCCGTTATTTCTCATGCTTCTCTCCATCCCTAAAAAGTTTTCCTCTTTTATTATAAGGGAATGGTTTTACATTTTCAAGCGCTTTCAAAAATATTTTTCAAAAAAAACACTTCAACCCAATAAGAAAGAAATTTTGATTTCACCAATCGATAATCGCGATAAGATCTTACTGGATCTTGGAAAAGACCAACACGTGCTAACGGTCCGCTCCCAAGTTTACTTAGCAGACGGTCGGCAATTCCAGTTCACCGAAAGCCGTCACAAATTAGACAAGTTTCATTTTGTCGACTATGCAGAGCGGAGGAAATAAAAATGAGGCTGGGACAAAAGTCCTAGCCTCTCAGTTATCTTTGAATTGTCGAGCAAGACGCAGCGGTTGACTGGGCTCTACTACGCTGATTTCATCAGCTTTTACAGCCCTACACAACTGTGCGGAGGTGGGACGACGAAATCGAATTCTAACGAATGACCGATTTCTGTCCCACTCTCTTTTATTTTATCCTAAGACCAATTCATCACTAACCAGAGTTTCACCACTGTTTTGTTGGAAGAGGCGCATCAAATCTTCAACCGTTAGGTTTTTCTTTTCTTCTCCTTTGACGTCGACAACGATCTTGCCTTGGTAGAGCATGATCAAGCGGTTGCCGTATTCGATAGCATGGTTCATATCATGCGTAATCATCAAGGTTGTCAAATCATGGCTTTCCACGATCTTTTGTGTCAATTCCATGACCATTTCACTGGTCTTGGGATCAAGCGCTGCGGTATGTTCATCCAGAAGCAAGAGTTTGGGTTTAACCAACGCTGCCATGACCAAAGTCAAAGCTTGACGTTGCCCACCAGACAGATATTGAGTATCGACTTTGAGGCGGTTCTCTAAACCAATATTCAGTTCCTTCAAGGCTTCACGAAATAATTCGCGATCCTTCTCCCGAACGCCCCAGCTCAAACCACGAGATTTTCCACGACGTTGGGCAATGGCCATATTTTCTTCAATGGTCAAACGAGAAGCCGTCCCCATTTTAGGATCTTGGAAGACACGCGCAATATCTTTCGCACGCTTCCGAACACTCGTATTTTTGATGGAGTTACCTTCTAGCAAGATATCCCCTTCATCCACGACTAGATTTCCTGCCAAGATGTTCATCAAGGTTGATTTTCCAGCTCCATTTCCACCGATGACCGAAATGAAGTCCCCTTCTTCTACTTGGAGATCCAAGCCTTTTAAGACGTGGTTTTCATTAACCGTTCCTGCTTCAAATGTCTTATGAATGCCTTCAATTGATAATAATGTTGCCATACTTTTCTCCTACTTATTTCCTAGCTTCAATCCGCGAATACGAAGACGTTTTTGCGCCTCAGGAGCGAACAAGACAATCGCGAGCAAGATCGCATTGAAGAGACGAACCATATTTTGATCGAGATTTGGGATCTCGTAAATATTTAAGATAATCAAACGGTAAACAATGGCTCCAACTCCGATGGAAAGCAAGCGCCAACCAATAGTCAATTCGTGAATCAAAACCTCAGCGATAATCACCGCACTCAAGCCAACCACGATCGTCCCTGTCCCAGAAGTCACATCTGAGAAACCATCATTTTGAGCAAACATAGCGCCACACAGAGCAATCAATCCATTTGAAATCATGTAGCCCAACATCTTCATGTTATCTACATTGACCCCATTAGCCTCACTCATTGGGATGTTATCACCTGTCGAGCGCAAAACCAAGCCAAGTTGCGTCTTCATTAGGAGGGTCAACAAGATACAGACGATGATCAAGCAGGAAATACTAATCAAAAAGACAGCTTCTTCATTAGAAAGTCCAAATTTCATGACACTCTTGAAAATGGTACTGGCATCGCCAATAGAGAGATTGGGAACTCCCCCCATGATTTTGATATTGATAGAGTAGAGACCCGTCAAAGTGACAATCCCTGTCAAGAGGGCTGGAATTTTCATTTTTGTATGGAGAATCCCAGAGACCAAGCCTGCAATCATCCCTGCAAAAAAGCCCAACAAGGTTGCAATCCAAGGGTTTCTTCCCGCTTGAATTTGTGAGGCTACAACTGCTGCCCCAAGTGGAAAGGCTCCTTCTGCCGTCATATCGGCAATATCTAAAATTCGAAATGTTAAGTAAACACCGATCGCCATGATCGACCACAATAAACCTTCTGATAAACTTGATAAAACGAAATTCATCTCAAACCTCCTATTTTTCTACCTTCAACGAGCTAATATCAATTCCTAGTTCTTTCGCCATCTCTTTATTGGTATGCAATTCTAATTTTTCAGGTGTTTCAACTGCGACTTTTCCAGGTTTCTCGCCCTTCATGATGCGAATAGCCATCCGAGCAGCTTGTCTCCCCAATTCCTCATAATCGGTACCAAAGTTGTACAAACCACCAGTGGCCACCATCTCAGCAGATCCACCAAAAACGGGCACCTTATGGCTGATAGAAACCTGTTTGACAGTGTCCATTGTAGAAGAGATAATATTGTCCGTCGGAACAAAGACGATATCTGCCTCTGACATGATGCTGTCTGCTGCAGCTTTCACATTGTTACTATCGAGAATTGTTTTTTCAACCACTTGATAGCCTTTAGCTTCTAGGATCTTCTTCGCATTGTCTTTTTGGACGACGGAGTTAGGCTCACTTTGCGTATAGAGAATCCCAACTGTTTTCGCCGTTGGAAGCACTTGCTTAATCATGTCTACCTGTGTAGCGATCGCATCTTCTGACTGGTCACTTGTCCCTGTGATATTGCCACCTGGTTCTTTCAGGTTTTTCACCAATTTAGCTGCCAAAGGATCTGTGACAGCTGAGAAAACAATAGGTGTTGATTTAGTGGTATTAGCCAAACTTTGTGCAGAAGGGGTTGCAATCGCAAAGACTAGATCACTTTCTTCTGCCAATTGTTTAGAAATATTTTTCAGATTTCGTTGCTCCCCTTGAGCATTTTGGAAATCGATCTGAATATTTTTCCCATCTACATAGCCCTCTTTCTTCAACTCCTCGATAAAGCCTTTTCGTGTCGCATCAAGCGACTTATGGGTGATGTACTGGGAAATCCCAATTCGAAAGACATTCTCTTTTTTAGTATCCTTTAGGTGGTGTAAGGTCACCAATGATGTTAACAGAAGTCCTACAACCAGGACAGGTGCTAGCAATTTTTTCACTACTTTCATTTTTTGACTCCTTTTCTGCAAAATAAACAAAAAATCCGCTTAGATGATTCTCTAAACGGATGCTTGAAATTCTCCAACAAGTTACAAAACCTCGGTCCATTTAGATACTAGCTCTATGGACCATCATCAAAAATCTTAGCCACATAGATACAAACAAATTGCTTGGGTTGTTTGCATCCATGAGATCATGTCTACAAACACTATCTAAAGTAGCTAAAGTAGAATTTTTGAATAGAAATGGCTTGTTGTTTCATGTTTATTTTCTGCTTTCTTTATTTATGGGTATTATCTTACCGTAATTTATTTTTGATGTCAAGACTATTTCAGAAATTTTTGAAATTTTTTGAAAATTCAACTGGTCCTGACAAGAAAAAAACAGAGGCTGGAACACATCCAGGCCTCTATTTTCTAATCTTCTTTTGATTTAGTTTCTTCATCTTCCTCGACGATTTCAGAAATTTCAACTTTCACCTTCGTCACACGACCATTTTTTACTTTGTCATTTGTCAAAATGAGGTGTTTCTTTTGACTATCGACTTCACAGCTGAGTCGCTCTTTCAAGGTTGGAATTCGCCCAACCTCTGTCAGATAATACCCTGCAATGGTATCCACATCATCACTTTGCAACTCAACATCAAAATATTCGTTAAAGTCATTTAGTGACATGGCTCCTTGTACGACATAGGTATTGTCCGCAATTTCAAAGACATCAATTTCTGCTTTGTCAGTCTCATCGTCAATTTCACCGACGATTTCTTCCAAGAGGTCTTCAAGAGTAACCAAACCAGACATCCCACCATATTCATCAAGCAGAATGGCCATTTGATTTTGGGTATTGCGCAATTCCTTCAAAAGATCATCCACAAAAATGGTCTCTGGAACAAACAAAGGTTCTTGTAAAATCTTTCTTAAGACAATATTATCAAAGCCATTGATAAATCCTTCGTTCAAGAGACGTTTGGTATGGATGAGACCGATGACATTGTCCTTGTCATCATCATAGACAGGAATCCGTGAAAAGTTTTGCTTAAGGATACTTTCAATGATTTCTTTGGTATCATCATTGATATCAACCATGAAGGCATCTGTCCGTGGCACCATGACTTCACGCGCTACCATTTCATCTAATGAAAAGATCCCTTGGAGCATCTCAATCTCGTCCGCATCTAGTGTTGCTTCACTATTGGTCAGCATATACTCGATTTCATCCCGCGTCATCTTTTCATCCGGATCATCGAATTCCATTGGCGTGATACGGCTCAAAAGGTTGGTCGACGCTGAAAGCAACCAAACAAAGGGGCTAACAATTTTTCCTAATAAAATGACAATCGGAGCCGTTCGAACAGCTAACTCATCTTTCAGGTTCATAGCGATTCGTTTCGGATAGAGTTCCCCAAATACGATCGAAATATAAGTCAAAAACGCTAGAGATAAAAAGCTTCCAGCTGCAACAGCCGTTTTAGTATTGCCCATCCATCCAGCAATAACATGACCAAGGCTATCTGCAAGACTCGCCCCAGATAAGATGGTAATCAAGGTGATCCCCACCTGAATAGTGGATAAAAAATGGTTGGGCTGTTCCAAAACGCTAAGAAGACGAATGTATTTTTTATCTCCTTCTTCAGCCTTTTGCACTACACGAGAACGATTCAACGATACCATTGACATTTCGGTTGCCGAGAAAAAGGCGTTCAATAATGTCAAAACAATCAATAAAATAAATTCCAGTAAAATTTCCTGACTGCCAGGGTCTTCCATGGATACTTTCCTCCAGTATATAATATCGTATATTATACCACAAAATATGAGAGCCTGCATTCTTCTATGTCATTTTCTTTTTTCACCATCAAAAAATCAGGACCAGGTCCTGATTTTAGTGCTCTGCACTGGTAAAATCATAAAAGAAGGCATTGAGTTTTTCAACCAGCTCTAGCGATGAGAGACTACTTGTACAGATAAAAGGTTTTTTCTTTAATTCCGGCATCATAAAGTTGGCCACCACGACATCTGCATCTGAAGCTTCGATATCCTCTACTGTTAGATTATACTTGATCATCTGAGTAAATTCAAAGTTATCCGTACAGTAGAAATCTAGAAAATCGATCATGGATTTAGCATGGTGGTCATCAAAACGACTGATAATCAAGACCTTAATGGACTTCCGGCGGCGCAATAATTGTGGTAAGAGACGTTCCCAGTGAGTGTAGACCGTGTAGATCATGTGCTTGATAATTTCTTCATTCAGATTATGCTTCATGGTCTTCATATAAGTGATGATATGGTCCCTCAAATCATCATAAAAGGCAGGGAAGATGCTCATAAAATCTTCGTTGGTATTGGTCTTGGTATCAAATAAAAGGAACTCAGAGAATAATTCCTTCCGGCCGAGATGAGACGTGTTATGAACATGCATTAACATCTCATCAAGATTTTCAATTTCTAGTTCATAGGTATAGCATAGATCCTTGAACATATCTTTGATGAGTTTGGTCGACTCTTTGGCATAAGGATCTGTTTCTGCAGCTTCGATCAAGCTTTCTGGGCTGAAATAGAAATTCTCTTGAATGAAGATGATGAAGAATTGCTCCAACACTTTTTCATTTAACTCGACACCCAACTGCAAACTAAAGTAGCGCAACATCTCCTCAACATTGGTCACCCCTTGATACTGATCTTTATAGGCTTCAAAGGTCGTTGGCATATCGATAAAGTAACCTTGTTTAATCCGTGACAAGTAGACTGTCAAGAGAACTTTATAAGACTTGATGACAGAGAAGGTCAATGGATAGCCATAGAGCTTGAAGAAGAAGGTGATCAAATCGGTCACGGCCTCTTCCTTAAATTCTGGGAAAGGCCACTCCATATAGTAATAACGTTCCGCAAAATACTGGGCATAGAAGAAACGAACATCCACTTCATCCCCGACAAGATTCAAGGGTTTCAAATCAATCTTTACATTGTATTTGGTTTGAAGCTTCTGATTGATCGTCCGAATCAAGCGGTAGAAAGATTGGTAACTCAGATCAAACTTTCTGCAAATATATTCATTGGAAACATCCTTGTGGAAGAAGAGATATTCAATCAAGGCGAAGGCTTGTGATTCTTTAAAAAAGTGATGGTAAATCACCTCAAGACCAACCGAATCCTCATAACTGATCTTGATCCCATTGGTAGAGGATTCAATTAAAAAGTCATCAAATGTACTACGAAGATTAGACAAATCTTCTTTTAACGAACGTTCTGTACAATCCAAACGCTTGGCCAACTCTTTTAAGTGGAACCATCTTTTTTCCTTAATCAAGATTTCCAATAATTGCAATTGGCGTCTTTGTTTTTTCGATAAGAGCAGTCTCATCTTTTCCTACCTTTTCATATTTTCTTTCAAAATCACTTATATTTTAACACATTTCATAGCACTTGTTGACTTTTTTCCAGCATTTTTTCAAAAAACTGTACAAAAAAGACTCCAAGGCCCATATAGGCGCTAGAGTCTATGATTTATTAATGATACCAAATTCTTCTTTTTTCTTCTGCTCCTTCGCAGCACGGTGGTTATCATAAAGATTTACCAAGAATTTTACAATTTCTTTCCCAATCGAATAGACTGGAATCGCGACGACCATCCCGATAATTCCGTAGATATTACTTGAGAGCAATAAGAGAACCATAATGGTAATCGGGTGAACCTTCATCACGCCTCCAACAATACGCGGATAAAGAATATTGCCATCGATCTGCTGGATGATCAACATGTAAATGACTGCTTTGATCATCATATCCATATCGGTAAAAGCATAAGTGATGATCATCGGAATCAAACCGATGGTTGGTCCTACATAGGGAATCAAGTTGGCCAGCCCAGAAAAAATGGCAAAGACCAAAGCATACTTCAATCCAATAAAACTATAGCCAATGTAGGCTAGTGTTCCAATGATCAAAGCATCGATCGAAATACCACTAATATAGCGAGAGACCGTTTCATTCAAACTAACCAAGAGGCTTGAAATGTGGAGTTTGTCATTGCGTAAAATGGTCCGTTCTAACATCGGCAACAACTTCTTGCCATCAATCAAGAAATAAACCAAGAAGACAGGGGTCATGATTAAGATAAAGACCGTATTGACAATGGTGTTAACCACACTTCCTAAACTGTTGGTCACACTATTCAAGAGATTTTGTAGGATATCCATATAAGAGAGATTCAACTGCTGAATCGTCGACTGGATATTTACATTCTGGAACAAAGGATTGGTTGAGAGTTTTCGAACCAAACTTTGGACTTCCCAGTAGAGCCCTTGAGTCGAATTGATCAAGCTGGTTAACTGATTGATCAAGATGGGGAGCAGATAAAAGATCCCTAAGCCAATGATCCCAAACAAGAGTACTAGGGTGATCAAAATGCCAAACACACGCTTGATTTTTAAGTGTTTTTCCAACAATTCAACAATCGGATTGGTAATGTAATATAAAAAACCTGCAATTAAAAATGGTAAGAGGATGGTATTCAGAACAGAGACAAATGGAGAAATTAAAGTCCCCATTGATTTCCAAATATAGAAAATCACCGTCAATAATAAAATTTCACATGTCCAGAATAACAATTTACTATTTCGAAACATTCCTTACCTCCTGTTTTCTATTCTACCATATTTTATGATAGAATAGAGGGGATTTTAATCAAAAGGATGAAGTTATGAATAATTTGATTGAACTACAAGACGTCAATTTGATCCGCAATGGAAAAGCCCTTTTAAAAGAGATTAACTGGCAAGTAAAAGAAAATGAATGCTGGGCCATTTTAGGCTTAAATGGAGTAGGAAAATCGACCCTCCTCAAACTGCTCATGTCTGAATACTGGGCTAGTTCTGGCCAGGTAACGGTCCTTGGAACCCGCTTTGGAGAAGGGGGTATTCCTGAGTTACGGAAGCGTATTGGGATCGTTAGCTCCTTTATTTCAGAAAGACTGCCAGAGCATCTTTTGACAGAGCAAATTGTCCTAACTGGTCAATACAAGAGCAGTATTTTATATACTGCATACGGGGAGGAAGAACTGAACTGGGCACGGGATATGCTAACTTCAATTGGAGCTAGCTCTTTGATCGGCCGCAAATACCGGGAGCTCTCCCAGGGAGAAAAGCAGACCGTTCTCATTGCACGAAGCCTCATGGACCAGCCAGATCTGATCATTTTTGATGAAGCTTCTAGTGGATTGGATCTCTTTGCCAGAGAAAAGCTCCTCCGTCAGATCCATCATATCAAACAACTGGATCACGCGCCTACCATGATCTACGTCACCCACCATGCCGAGGAAATTACAACAGATATGACCCATGTCCTCTTACTCAAACATGGCCAAGTGGTCGAGCAAGGACCAAAGGAAAAGATCCTAACTCCCCATGTCCTTAGCCAATTTTATGAAGCACCAGTATCCCTTATTGATCTTGGTGATGAGCGACTCTTTGTCAAACCAGAAATCACACACACAGAAGACCATGAATAAATCAAAAAGTGCTAAGATTTTCATCTTAGCACTTTTAGAATGTAGACAAACTACTTTAAAGTAAAATAAGTTAAGCGATTTTGCAAAAAAATAAAAATGAGTTCCAATTTTTAAATCGATTCAAGAAAATACCGAAACTTTCCGCTGTGAGAAAAGTGCCTGAAACGTTATTGTTTCAGGCACTCGGAATTATTGAGACCCTAGGCTCAATAATTAGTCATGGAACTTCTTGGATTGCTGAAATCATCCACTGGATAATTTCACCTAACGTCCGTACTCACCTAAGGAAAGTTTTTTATATGACTTTTTCTTCAATCTGAAAGTGCTAAGATTTTCATCTTAGCACTTTTACGCTTATCGATTTTGTGCATACTCGATCATATCGTATGGAAGAGTATTGGCACTTTCTCTTAGGGAGTAGCTTTCTAATTCATTGACATTTTGACGCATGCGACGCGCTTGCTTGGCGGTAATCAGGTGTTGCGCTTCGTATTCAAAAATAATCTTACGCTCCAAATAATAGCCTCTCAACATTTCATCGATATTATTTGGTTTCACCCGGTTAATAACCCGCTCCACAAAGGCTCCACTAGTAATAATGGCCGTCTCTCTCAGACGAGATTCTTGCAGGTAAGAGATCAGACTGCTCCGATAAACCCCTTTGAGGTCTTCCAAACTTTCAATGATGATTTCCGTATTGGCCAAATAAAGGGCCGCAATCTGGTCATAATCAATGGCTTCTAACTTTCTATCCTCTCGGTTCCACCAAGTTCGAAAGCCAGACCCTAATGTTAGGATTTCATGGACCAGCAAATGCAAGATGCGGAAAGAAACCAAGAGGTAGTATGTTAGACGAGACGAAAGGTTGCGATTGACCCGCTGCTCCATATTATGAAGATAGCGTTGGTAGACACGGTAGCCCCGATCGCGCATCTTTCCTTCTTCGTAGGCTTGTTCCAATCCGTCACTTTCAATACTCAAAATCAAGAGCTTCAGCTGTTCCCAGTCCTTTTGAATGAGCTTATTTTCTTGGCTTAGAATCAAATTTTCAATCCGACCATGATAGTTATCAATCGCCGCATACAAGGGCCCCTTGTGCTTACTATTCTTTAGGTCTGCTTCTAATTCCATGACGACATCATTTAAAATCGCGATCTGCATCAGGTAGTTATTGGTTTCTTCCTTATCTTCTGATAATTTTGGAAGCACCACTAAGCCAGCAATAAAGCTGACAAGGGTAACTCCTGCCACTAAAAAGAGTAGGACGGGGTATTCTTTTTCGATTTTGGTTGGAATCAAAAGGATCGTCGCAATAGAAACTGTTCCCTTCACACCCGAAAAGGTCAGCAATAAGGCATCCTTCAGATAATTTCTCAATGATTTTTTTAGTCGAACCGTTCGGAACCAATAAAAGAGGTAAACCATGACAAAACGAATCAAAAAGAGCAAGGCTGTCAACACAAAGACCGAAAGAACTAAAAGAAGATCATTGTAAATGGGACTACTTAAGATGGGCTTGGAAATCATTTCCAATTCCATTCCTAAGATGACAAAGACCGACCCATTTAAGATAAAGTTGACCGTATTCCAGACAGTATGACTCACAGTATCTACCCGCGCTTCAAGGAGGGTAATGTGCTTAAAGCGACTGGCTTTTAGGATTCCTGACACAACTACTGCAATGATACCAGAGACATGGAGTTCTTCTGCTAAGAAGAAGGTCAACAAAGGGAGGCTCAGTTCTAATAACAATTCACTGGCAATATCACTAGCGCGAACACTCAAGAGCAAGGTTTGCAACCAACGGTTCACAAAGGCCGTCAAGATCCCCACCGCAAATCCTCCAATAATGGAGATTCCTAAGGAAACCCCTGCCTCTCCAAGGGAGAAACTTCCGGTCGCAAGGGCTGCCAAGGCCACTCGAAAGGCAACTAGACCTGAGGCATCATTTAGTAACCCCTCGCCTTTTAAGATATTCGAAACCCGCTTTGGAAAGCTAAAGCGCTCAGACAGGGAAGCAAAGGCCACTAAGTCTGTAGGCCCCAGGGCTGCCCCAACTGCCATACAGGCTGCTAATGGAAGGCTCAGCCACAAGGAGTGAGCTGCCCAGCCCAAACTAATGGTTGAGATAAAAATCACTGGGAAAATCAAATAGAGGATGATCCGCCAGTGCTTTAAGACAGAAGTAATATCTGCTTCTTCTGCCTCTCGAAATAAGAGAGGGCCAATGACCAAGGCCAGAAAAAGCTCGGTATCCAGATGAAAATTTTCTTCTGGCACAAAGAGGGCCCAACCAATCCCTAGTAAAATTTGAATCAAGGGTAGAGGAAGGCTTGGTACAAGTTTATTCGTGGCATTTGAGACGATCAAAATCATCGAAAAGATCACTGCATAAAGGAGTAGTTCCATATCACTCCCTCCTTAGCGTTCTTGGCAACAGGTCTCAAATTGCTGTTTTAACTCCGCAATCTTTTGGTCTGTCTTGGTTACATCCTTGTGCTCAATCTTCTTTTGGCACCGTTCCATCTCAAGCGAAACCAATTTCTTTTTTATTTTGAGCATCTTTTTGGTCATATGGGCTTCATCATAAAAACCTATTGCACGCTCGTGGATGGTTGATTCGACAAAATGATGTCTCAATCCTTCGATTTTATTCTTTAAATATTCTTTATCCATGACGGTAGCTTTCTAATTTTTCGATCATGACCAAAAACGGTGGCTGATTCACTTGATTCAGTGTCCGGTAGATGGTCGCTGTATAGTCTTTTTGAGGGAGCTGACTGACAAAGTCCAGCACCGCATCACGCTCGATGTCTCCTCCCTCATGACCATAATAGATCATAATAGCCATTCGCCCACCTTTTTCTAGGCGAGCACAGATTTTTTCCATCGCTTCAATCGTGGTAGCTGGAAGAGTAATGACCGATTTATCCGCAGATGGCAGATAACCCAGATTAAAAATAGCTGCTTTGAGGGTCTCCACATATTGGTCCACATGCTGGTGACCATCTAAAATCAACTGAACATGCTGAAGCCCCAACTTTTCCAATCTTTCTTGGGTATTTACAAGGGCCTGTTCTTGAATATCAAAGGCATAGACTTGGCCTGCTAGTTGGGCTAAAAAAGCCGTATCATGTCCATTTCCCATGGTCGCATCCACCACCACATCTTCTTTGGTGATGACTTCTGCTAAAAATTGATGGGCCATTTCAAGTGGTCGAAGCATCAGCAGTCTCCTTTTCTTCTAGCTTACATCCTTGGGTACTTCCACGACGACGCATTTCAGTTTCAATAGCGTTTAGGACTTCCCATTTGTTGAGACTCCACATAGGGCCAATCAACATATCCCGTGGTGCGTCCCCTGTAATCCGGTGGATGACAATGTGTTTGGGGATGATCTCCAACTGGTCACAGATGACCTTGACATACTCCTCCTGGCTCATGAGTTGAAGTCGTCCTTCATGATAGTCCCGTTGCATCCGTGTATTGGTCATCAAATGCAAGAGGTGCAACTTGATGCCATCAATTTCATTATCAGTCACACAACGGCGAACATTTTCCACCATCATCTCATGCGTTTCCCCAGGAAGGCCATTGATCAAATGGGAGACGATCTCTGCCTTGGGCACCTGTTTGCGAATACGCTTGACTGTTTCAACATAGAGATCATAACTATGGGCTCGATTGATCAATTCAGAAGTCGCTTCATAAGTCGTCTGAAGCCCCAACTCAATCGTCACATGCATGCGCTCTGTCAGCTCTGCTAGGTAGGCCAAGGTCTCATCTGGTAAACAGTCCGGACGCGTACCAATGTTGATTCCTACCACTCCTGGTTCATTGATGGCCTGTTCATACCGCTCTCGAATGACTTCTACTTTATCGTGGGTATTGGTGAAATTTTGAAAATAGACCAGGTATTTCTTCACATCTGGCCATTTCCGATGCATAAAGTCAATCTCTTTGTAAAACTGTTCTCGAATCGGAGCTTCTGGGGCCACAATGGCATCTCCTGAACCCGAGACCGTACAAAAAGTACAGCCACCGTGGGCGACTGTTCCGTCTCGATTGGGACAATCAAAGCCCGCATCAATAGGGACTTTAAAGGTCTTTTCTCCAAATAAGGTTCGATAATAATCATTCAAGGTATTGTAGGATTTCATATCCTTCATTATAGCAAAAAAAAGAGTCGAACTCAAAACGCGACTTCGACTCCTAGTTGTTAGATGCTTATTTTTGCTTCCCTGTAAAGCGCCATTGAAATCGCAAGCGATCATACAAGGGATACTCAAACTGTAAGACAGCAAGACCCAAAATCATACTGCCAAGAACGTCTGATGGATAGTGGACCCCAACATAAACGCGGGAAACCACAATGGTCACAATTCCCAGAACCAGCAAGCCTTGAAGGCAATAGCGGGCTGTTTTATGTTTTACATGTTGGCCGATTATGATGATCAAACTTCCCAAAACAAGGGTAGATGCCAGTGAATGACCACTCGGGAAAGAAAAGCCTTTTTCCTCTACTAGATGAAGAATACTTGGTCTCGGTCTCTGGTAGATATTCTTTAGAAGAAGAACCAAAAGACCAGTCAATACCAGATTGCTTCCAAAAAAGAGGGCTTCACTGTACCATTTCTTATAGGCAAAGACCGCTAGCAGAAGACCCACCCAGATGACAATGATCTTGGTATCCATGACATGGGTTACCTTGGTAAAGAAGACCGTCAGTGTTGCAGGCAGATCGCCTCGAATAGCAGATTGAATCGTGCTATCAAAGCCTGTTAATTGTTGCGGGTAAAAGCGAATCACATACCCAAGAATGACAAAAATGAGAAGGGCGAAGCTTGCCTTCGCCCAATGTTGTTGTTTATTTTTCATATTTTTTCAAAATCGGTTGCAATAAGGTATAGATCAACCCAAATGCGATGGCCCAAATCACCCCTTCGATCAGGTTAAACGGTGCAACCATTGCGGCTAAATAGTGGACAAGCCCTAGTGTTTTCGAAATATCATAGTTCATAAAACGAGCATACAAAGGGATTGCATAGACATAGTTCACCAACACCATCGTGATACTCAAGCTGATCGTTCCAACAATCGTTGCCAGGACAAATCGACCATGGGTCCGTTCTTTGTTCCAAATCCAAGCAAAAGCAAGGACAAAAACAAGAACACCAATGATATTGATTGGTAATCCGATCAAGGTTTCAAGTCCCTTATTATTAAGGGCTAATTTAAGAACAGATCGGATCAAGGTCACCCAAACGGCACTTTTAAAGTCCAACAGGACCAAGGCCAACAAAATGGCGATGATACTCAAATCAATTTTGAAGAAATCTATCAAGAAAGAAAATTGATAGAACATCAAAATAAAAGATAAAGCGGATAAAACAGCCACTAGGGTCAGTTTACGTGTATTTGTCATAACAGGTTCCTCCAATTTTTTAAAAATTAGAGAAGCTGGAAAGACGTCTACTCCATCATTCTACTCTAAACTATTTAAACAAAGCTTAAACTAGAAACTATTCTAGTTACTTTAGCTGGTCTCCATCGAAACATGCCGTTAGTCAGTCTTAGACCCTAACGTTCCATTTCCATGCATCAGCTCTAAACAGATCAGAATAGCTGTCAGTCTATTCGTCTCTCGTCTTCTCCCATCCAGACTATACTGTCGGTTGTGGAGTCACACCACATCAGCTTGCGCTCGCGGACTTCTTTTAGAGTATGGAAAAGAACATTTCCTAGTAAAAGTCACCGCCGGTCGGGAATTACACCCTGCCCTGAAGACCCTTTTATGATAACAAAAAAAACTTGCCTAAGCAAGTTTTTGTAACGTCATGGATTACATCGTTCGGGTTTTAATTTTTCGTTCTTATTTGAGCTTGTCGTGCTCATAACGATGGCTCAACTCCAGCCCCTTAAAACCTTGCTGGCGGAGAGCCTCATAGACAATCATGCAGACGGTATTGGAGACATTTAAACTACGGACATGCTCATCATTCATCGGAATGCGAATGGCCTTCTCTTCGTGCTGGCGCATAAAATCTTCCGGCAAACCTTTATCCTCGCGTCCAAACAAGAAATAATGGGACTTCCCATCCTGATAAGAAACGTCCGAATAGGTCTGATTTGCAAACTTGGACACTAAGTGCACCTGACCGTCGCTCGCTGCTTCCATAAACTCTTCTAGGCTATCATAAAAACGGACATCCAGCTTGTCCCAATAATCGAGTCCTGCTCGCTTCATTTTGCGATCATCGATCGGAAAAGCCATGGGGCGAATGATATGCAAGGGAGAATTAGTCGCCGCACAAGTCCGTGCAATATTTCCCGTATTTTGTGGAATCTGAGGTTGGAACAAGACGATGTGATTTTGAGCCGCTGACTCTTGGTAGTCTAGTTCTTCAATATTCATACTCGATCTCTTTCTGATAAAAAAATAGCCACACTGCCCGGAGTCAAGCTCAGCAAACAGCGTGGTTACAGCTTCATTAACTTAACTCACAACAGGTTTGAGGTAAATCAACGAAGGTACTTTTTAAGTATATCACTTTTGAAGCTCCTGTCAATAGTTTTTTTAGATTTTTTTAAGAAACTTTATCAAAGTTTTCGATCCCTCCTCATTCTTCTATTTTGACAATTTTTCCCACTTGTTCTTAGCTTGGTAAGATTCCTCCAGAAAGTCCTTAAAATAGATGAATTTTTCTTGAAAATAGAGTATGATAGAAGCATACTCTGGAGGTAATCTATGAAAATTATTGTTGTTGGTGGAGGAAAGGTCGGAACGGCCCTTTGTCGTTCCCTCGTTGCTGAAAACCACGATGTTATTTTGATCGAAAAAGACGAATCCGTTCTTAACCATATTACCAAACGGTTTGATATCATTGGAATTTTAGGAAATGGGGCAAACTTCAAGATCTTGGAGCAAGCAGATGTTGAAGACTGCGACATCTTCATTTCCATGACCGAGTACGACGAGGTTAACATGGTCTCTGCTGTTTTGGCTAAAAAAATGGGAGCCAAAGAGACTATCGTTCGGGTGCGGAATCCGGAATATTCCAATTCCTACTTCAAGGAAAAAAATATCTTGGGCTTCTCCCTAGTCGTCAATCCGGAATTGCTGACAGCTCGCTATATTGCCAATATCATTGACTTCCCAAATGCCCTTTCTGTGGAGCATTTTGCCAATGGTCGGGTAGCCTTGATGGAATTTAAGATCAAGCCAGATAGCAATCTCTGCAATATGAGTCTATCCCAATTCCGGAAGAAATACGGAAATGTCATTGTTTGTGCAATCGAGCGTGGCAACGAACTCACCATTCCAAACGGAGACTTTGTCTTACAACCTCAAGACAAGATTTTCGTAACAGGTAATCGGATCGAGGTCGTTCTCTTCCACAACAATGTTCGCCCTCAGGTCATTAAAAGCATGATGATCATTGGTGCTGGAAAAATTGCCTACTACTTACTCAATATTCTTCAAGATGTGCGCCGCAAGATCGATCTCAAGGTCTTAGAGGTCAATCGCGAACGGGCGGAATTCTTTAGTCAGGAATTTCCTGATCTCTATGTCGTCCATGGAGACGGAACTGCTAAAGACATTCTTTTAGAAGAGAGTGCCAATAACTTCGATGCTGTGGCTACTTTGACAGGGGTCGATGAAGAAAACATCATCACCTCCATGTTCTTAAATTCTGTCGGAGTCAAAAAGAACATTACCAAGGTCAACCGAACTAGTCTGTTGGAGATCATTGGCGATCAAGATATGACCAGTATCGTTACGCCAAAACGCATCGCTGTAGATACCATTATGCACTTTATTCGTGGACGCTACAATGCACAGTTCTCAAACCTAGAAGCCTTGCACCATGTCGCAAACGGCCGGATTGAAACCTTGCAGTTCCAAATTAAGGAAGACAATAAACTAACCCAATATCCCCTCTCTGAATTGAAATTGAAAAAAGGCGTCTTGATCGCTGCCATTATTCGAGACGGCAAAGCTATTTTCCCAAATGGAGATGACCGTTTGATGGTAGGAGATCGGATTATCGTAACCACCTTGATTCAAAATGTCACAAAAATCTACGATCTACTTGAGAGGTAAGCCTGATGAATAGAAGCATGATTCGTTACCTCTTGTCCAAGCTCCTCTTAATCGAGGCAGCTCTCCTGATCGTTCCCTTAGTCGTCGCTACGATCTATCAGGAACCTGCCAAGGTCTTTGTCTCTATTGGGGCAACCATGGCCATCTTACTTGGGCTGGGGCTACTTGGTAGTTTTCACAAACCAAAGGACTTTCACATTTATGCTAAAGAAGGAGTCCTGATTGTAGCCCTCTGTTGGATCCTCTGGTCCTTCTTTGGCGCCCTTCCCTTTGTCTTTTCGGGACAAATTCCCAACATTATCGATGCCTTCTTTGAAGTCAGCTCTGGCTTTACAACAACAGGGGCAACGATATTAGATGATGTGGGTGTCCTCACCCATTCTCTCCTCTTTTGGCGCAGTTTTACCCACTTGATTGGGGGGATGGGAGTATTGGTCTTCGCCCTTGCAATTATGGACAATAACAAGAACAGCCACCTTGAAGTCATGAAGGCAGAAGTTCCTGGTCCAGTTTTTGGGAAGGTCGTTTCCAAATTAAAAAACACAGCTCAAATCCTCTACTTCTTGTACTTGGGCTTGTTCTTCCTTTTTGTGGTTCTTTATTTCCTTGCCGGCATGCCCCTTTATGATAGTTTTGTCATCGCCATGGGGACGGCTGGAACCGGGGGCTTTACCGTTTTTAACGACGGAATTGCCCACTACAATAGTAGTTTAATCACCTATTTGGTCAGTATCGGGGTTTTAGTCTTCGGGGTTAACTTTAACCTCTACTACTTCCTCATGATCCGAAAATTCAAGGCCTTCTTTAAAGATGAGGAATTGCGGACCTATATCACCATCGTCCTCGTGTCCAGTGTCTTGATCGCTTACAATGTCCTTCATCTCTATGCCAATGTCGCTAAGAGTTTTGAAATTTCTTTCTTCCAAGTTTCCAATATCATCACCACTACCGGTTTTGGTTATGGAACGACGGAAAAATGGCCTCTCTTTTCTCAGTTCATCCTCTTGATGCTGATGGTCATCGGTGGTTCTGCTGGATCGACCGCTGGGGGCCTTAAAGTCATTCGGTGCTTGACCTTATGGCGAATCGCAAAAAATCAGGTTCTTTCGACCTTGTCTCCGAATCGCGTTCTAACCTTGCATGTCAATGATACGGTATTAGATAAGGATACACAGCATCAGATCCTCAAGTACTTTACAATATACAGTTTTATCACGATCGGCTTACTCTTTGTAGTCAGTCTAGACAATAATAACTTCATGACGGTTGTCAGTGCTGTCTTTAGTTGTTTCAACAACATTGGACCTATGATTGGAACAGGTCAAACCTTTTCCATCTTTAGTCCGATTTCAAAACTATTACTTTCCTTAGCCATGATTGCCGGACGGCTTGAAATCTATCCAATGATTCTTCTCTTCCTCCCTAAAACATGGTCTAAACGCTGATAGACAACTCTAGTACAAAATCAACGAGAGTGGGACAGAAATCGGTAATTCGTTAGAATTCGATTTCGTCGTCCCACCTCCGCACAGTTGAGTAGGGCTGTAAAAGCTGATGAAATTAGCGTAGTAGAGCCCACTCAACCACTGCGTCTTGCTCTACAATCCAAAAATAATTGAGAGGCTAGGACTTTTGTCCCAGCCTCGTTTCTGTTTATTTGCGATCGTCCTATTTTGATTCTTCATTTCGCTTCAGACTAAAATGGTCTGGCAAGGGGTCCGGTCCTGCTTTGGTTCCAGGATGGCAACGTAGAATCCTCGCAATCCCCATCAAGACACCTTTCACACCAAAACGTTCAATCGCTTGGATCATATAATTGGAACAGGTCGGTTGAAAGCGACAAGAAGGCGAAAATAGGGGAGAAATCCATTTTTGATAGCCTCTGACCAGCGCAATCAGGATTATTTTCATGCTTTTTTAGATTTAGTCACTGCTAGATTGTGCAACTGGCTGATTTCTTTTTTATTCAAGCGACGGTATTCACCCGGACGTAGTCCTGAGACGTCCAAATTTCCAAATTGGATCCGAGAGAGTTTATCCACTAAAAGTCCCACAGCTTCAAACATCTTTTTAACCTGGTGGTTACGCCCTTCATGAATGGTCAACTGAACCACTGAACGGTTCTTTTCGACATCCACTTTTAAGATCTCGTAAGTCGCTGGCTTGGTTTTCTTTCCATCAATGGTCACCCCTCGCGTCAAGGGACGCAAGTTTTCCTTATTGGCAATCCCTTTGACACGCGCCACATAGACCTTATCAATTTCATTGCGCGGGTGAATCATCTCATCTGTAAAATCACCATCATTGGTCAAAATCAAGACACCAGATGTATCCCAGTCCAAACGTCCCACTGGGTAGATGCGCTCTGGTACTTGAGATAAAAGGTCAACGACTGTTGTCCGCCCTTTATCATCCGATACACTAGAGATGACGCCACGTGGCTTATTTAAAAGATAGTAGACCTTTTCTTCGTTATAGATTGGAGTCCCTTCTACTTCAACCTTATCTCCGGTTTTAATGATGGTCGCTAATTCACGCACAACTTGGCCATTGACTGTCACCAAGCCTTGCTTGATCAGTTCTTCGGCCTTGCGACGACTAGCCACGCCTGCATGGGCAATATATTTGTTAATTCTCATCTAGTTCCTCTGTTCTCTCTGAAAATAATTGACCTTCCTCTGGATCGATGTCCACTTCCTCAACCTTTGGCAATTCCTCCAAATGATTGATCCCCATATAATCCAAAAAATACTCCGTCGTGACATACAAATTAGGACGCCCGAGGACTTCTTTTTTTCCATCTTCACGGATCAGATCAAATGAAAGCAGTTTGGTAATAGCACCACTGGAATTGACGCCTCGAATATCATCGACCTCCACGCGGGTGATCGGTTGCTTATAAGCAATGATTGACAAGGTTTCAAGGGCAGCCCGAGACAAACTTTGGTTCATAGGCGTTCTAGAATAGTCTCGTAAAACCGAAGCGTAGTCTGCCTTTGTCACCAATTTATAACGGGAAGCTGTCTCCATCAAACACAGACTCGTATCTGTATCCTCCTGGTATTTTTGGGCCAATTTTTCTAAACTTTGCACCACACCTGTTGGGGGTAAAGAGAGAAGATCTGCGATTTGTCTGGCAGTAATTCCCTCTTCACCCGCTACAAATAAGAGTGCTTCAATTTCAGCTAATTTGCTCATGTTCAATCCTATTTAAGTAAATTTCTCCAAAAGCCCTATCCTGTACCACTGTGACCTCTTGAATCTTGATTAATTCAAGGGTTGCAAGAAATAGGGTAATGACCTCTTGGAGATCCGCTGCTTCTAGAAACAAGTCCTGCAAGAGAACTTGTGAGCGATCGTGGAATCGGTGACGCAGCTGGTCCATCAGATCCTCAATCTTGTATTCATCCTTTACAATGGTTGTATGGTTCTGGCGGAATTCTTCTTTTTTCTTGGTCAATAGTTTTGAGAAAGCCAAGAAGAGATCCACCGTGGTGCGATCATGAAGTAATTCGGTATCGTCATAGACCAATTCCATCTTTGGTTTCGAATAATAGAGGGCGCGCTCCTCGTGCTGCGAGGCCATCAACTCTCCTAATTGCTTGTAAGTACGGTACTCTTCCAATTGAGAAAGGAGATCCTGCTCTAGATCCTCTGCTTCATCCATCTCCTCTGCGACCTTAGGAAGAAGTCTTCGACTCTTGATCAGGGTTAGTTGACTAGCCATCAGCATGTATTCCCCTGCTACCTCTAGTTTCATAGCCTGGAGAGTCGCCAGATAAGCCAGGTACTGTTCAATCACCTCAATCAAGGGGACCTCATAGATATCCATCTGGTATTTAGAGACCAAGTGGAGCAAGAGGTCCAAAGGCCCTTCAAAATCTTTAATTTTAATATCCATTATTTATATTTTTCTAATGTCACCATGGTTTTTAGGCCCAATTCACGCGCAATACTAAAAAGATCCACACCGAGTTCTCGTTGTTTCAAAATATATTGCTCACGAATCGATTGTGCCGAAAGGTCTTGGTTGCCTTTTTCGATCAAGAAGGCTTCTAATTGTCGGAATCCCCACTGACGGGAGTATGATTTTCCTTTATTATCAAAGAGATAGACACCATCGAGGAAGAGTTGCAACTCTTCCAGTAAAGGCTCTGGAACTTTTAAAACCCGTTTTTGGCCATCTTTGCCCACTCGAATGACATGAAAGTCCAGCTGAATATCTTCGACCTTGACTTGGAGGATCTCACTTGGCAATAAGCCCATCTCCAGAATCAATAAGGCCATCAAGCGTCCCTGTGGGTTAGTTGATTCTTCCCAAAAATGGGTCAGATCCAACAATTCACGATCATGGGTCTTGACCGGTTGAATTTTAGGCAAGACCAAACGATGGTATTCAGAAATAAAGCGTTCTTGATACAAATAATATAAAAATTGGTTAACAGCGGATAATTTTCGTTTTTGAACCGCCGGTTTAAAATCTTTAATCGAAGCTTGGTAAATTCTCAAATTCGTCGGCGTCACTTTTCCATGAATTGATTCAATAAATTGGTCCAAATCATAGAAATAGGCTGACTGAGAATTTTCACTTAGTTCTTTTTGATCAATAAAACTTGCAATAAATTCTTTCATTTTGGAATCATCTCGTATTCATTTGAAAAATTATGCATTAGCGAATTGATGGCTTTGAGGATCGATTTCCGCGTAATAATCCCTTGGAAATAACCTTCTTCATCCACCACTGATAAGAAGGAGTCATCCACCAACTTGTGAAGGACTTCTGTCAAATTGAAGTCTAAGCCGATGACCCCGACCTCCTTCTTTGCAACGTCTACGATATCCATCGAGGCAAAAGTCTCCTCAGGAATCTCGTGTTTCAATTGATAAGATAGAATATCCGTTAGGGAGATCGTCCCCACAAACTTGCGTTCATCCGTCACTACCGGAATACGACTATAGCTAATCTGGCTCAACAACAAGACAGCATGGTCTACATTGTGGTTATCAATCAAGACCGCTAAATTTTTGGCCGGAGTTAAGAACGTTTCTTCCTGCGCCAGCAAGAAACGTTCAAATTCCTTTGCTATCATCTGCTAAACTCCTTTGTCAATTCAGGATACAACTCATGATCTCGCGTATAATACTCTACCTTGAAGTTAGAATCATCTATCTCAATTTTAGCATAGAGACACTCTCGAATCAGACCGCGTGGCTGACTAACGGATCCAGGATTCACAAAGAGGGTTCTTCCTTCCTTCCAAGCATCTGGGATATGAAGGTGGCCGTAAAGACAGATATCTGCTTCTTCCTCTTGGGCCCACAGATCCAATTTTTGAAAACTAAAATTGATCTGGAAGAGATGCCCATGGGTCTGGATGATTCGTGTTGGCCCTAGTTGGGTCACCAAGCGTTCTGGATAGCCATCATAAAAATCCATGTTTCCTTGGACAACGTGAATCCCTTCCCAGACAGGATCATCACTTTTTAGTTCAGAATCCCCATTGTGAAAGATCCCATCGACCTGGCCTAGGTATTTTTCTTTAATAGCTTCAACAATGGAGCGGTCTCCATGCGAGTCACTCATAACGATGATTGTTTGCTTTGCCATGATGGAAATACCTCCAATAACTTTTTAACAGCTAAAGCACGATGCGATTGTGTATTTTTTTCTTCAAGTGTTAATTCCGCAGCAGCACGGCCCGTTTCCCCAACTAAGAAGAGTGGATCATAGCCAAACCCGTTTTCACCCTTAGGTTCAAAATTAATATACCCTGGCCAATCAGCTTCAACCACCAAGCTTTCCTTGCCTGGCCTTGCGACCACCAAGGTCGTATGGAACTGGGCTGAACGGTCTTTCAAGTCAAAGACCATGGCCAATTCGTGCAACAATTTCGCATTATTTTCCGCATCTGTCGCACCAACTCCCGCAAAGCGAGCGGACCAAACTCCTGGTAAGCCTCCCAAGATATCTACCTTCAAACCTGAATCATCCGCTAAAACTGTTTTCCCAGTTAGCTCTGCGATGGTTTCAGCTTTTAGGCGGGCATTCTCCTCAAAGGTCATCCCTGTTTCTTCGACTTCTGGAAGCTCTGGATACTGATTGAGGTTTTCCACTTCAAAGCCCAGCTTTTCAAACATGTTACGGAATTCTTTGGTTTTTCCCTCATTTCGAGTCGCAATAAGAATCGTATCTTTGACCTTGTCTTGACCCAAAAAGGCTTCCAAATCCAGCCCATCACTTGGCAAATGCAAATAGAGCAATTTCCCTTTTTCAACCAAGAGCAAGGCTCCTTGACGCTGAATAATTTCAAAAGATCTTCCCTTGACTTCATTCATGATTTCAGTCAAAAAGGTTAGGAAACGAAAGGCTGATCCATAGCGCATCACCGATAGATTGAGAGGAAATCCTTCAGGATCCTTGGCAAAGAGAAGTTCCAGCTGGTCTAAAAGAGTGGAAGCTTCCGCAGGAACTTGACTAAATTGGTTGTAGTCTGCATCTTCTCCCCATTGGGCAATATACCAATCTTGGGAATCTTTGTATTCAAATAGTTTGTCACTCATAAATTTACGTGCTCCACATTCACTGAACGTTCTAGCCATTTTTCGGCAATCGCTGCAAAGCTATTAGCATTTGCAGTGGTATAAAAGCGGTGGGTCTTCTCTAAGAGTTCGCGGCTCTTATTGAGCTCAAAATAGTTTAATAAGACGGAAATATCCCGAACACACTCCGCTCCACTATCAATCAATTTGACATCCGGTCCCATCACATTTTGAATAATCGGTTTTAACAGAGGATAATGGGTACATCCCAAGACTAAGGTATCAACCTTTCCAACTAGTGGTTTTAGGGTTTCGTAAACCACCTTTTTGGTCACACTGGATGCCAATTCGTTTGATTCCACTAAAGGAACAAACTTGGGACAAGCTAAACTGGTGACTTTCATATCTGGTGCCAGACTTTGAATCTTCTCTTTATAAATTCCAGAAGAAACTGTCATCGGTGTCCCAATGACCCCAATTTTTTGATGGGTCGTTGATTTAATGGCTGCAGAAGCTCCGGGCAAGATCACTCCTAAAACAGGAATATCAAGTTTTTCCTTGACTTCTTCCCAAACCACTGCAGTCGCTGTATTACAAGCTAAAACAATCATCTTGACATTTTTGGTCAGAAGGAAGTTCACCATCTGCCAAGTATACTCGCGAATTTGGTCTGCTGGTCTAGGACCATAAGGTGCACGCGCTGAATCTCCAATATAGACGACATCTTCGTGAGGAAGCTGACGGAGCAATTCGCGGACAACAGTCAGGCCCCCTACTCCAGAATCTAAAAAACCAATCGGTCGGTTATCCATATCTCTTCCTTCCAAAAGGAGGGACTAAGAAATTCCTCCAAGCCCCTCTCATTTATTATCGTGAGATTGCCCCACTCTTATTTTTTCTTGTTTTTCGCCATTGCTGATTTTTGTTGAGTCACAATTTGGCGATAGACTTGTTGAACTTTTGCTTCGCTTGGACGTTGTCCGCTGGCACCTAAAAGCGTACGGACTGCTTCAACATTCAAACGGGGGTTTGATGCAAATTCTTTTTCAAATTGACGACGAAGCAAGAACATTCCTGCAACCATCCCACCAAAGAAAGCTAAAATAATCAACAAAATTCCTAAAAAGAGATTCATACAATTTTCTCCGATCCATTATTTTTACATAACTATCATTATATCAGACAATCGCTTATTTTTCAATGTCAAAGCCGTATAGTGTCGCAAGATAATCTTCTGGTTTTTCTGCTCGACGAATCAAACGGGCCTGCCCATCTTCTTGAAGCAAAACTTCTGCAGAACGCAATTTGGCATTGTACTGATACCCCATTGAAAATCCATGTGCTCCGGTATCATGGATCACGAGCAAATCTCCAATCTCCGTCACTGGTAATTCACGTTGTTTAGCAAATTTATCGTTATTTTCACAGAGACTTCCCACGACATCGACCACTTCAGTCGGTCCATCTGGACGATCCATATTGGTAATATGGTGATAAGCACCGTACATAGCCGGTCTCAGAAGGTTCACAGCTGAAGCATCGACACCCACATAGGTCCGGTAGGTTTTCTTTTTATGCGTCACTCTGGTTACCAAAAGACCGTGTGAAGCTAGCATAAAGCGACCAAGTTCGGTATAGATTTTCACATGACCAAGTCCTGCCGGTTTGAGAATCGCATCAAAAACGCGGTGCACGCCTTCCCCAATAATGGCAATATCATTTGGTTCTTGCTCTGGCTTGTAATTGACCCCAACTCCACCAGAGAGGTTGATGAAGCCCAAATGGACACCTGTTTTCTCGACGACTTCCACTGCCAATTCAAAAAGTTGACGCGCTAGCTCTGGATAATAATCGTTGGATACTGTATTAGAAGCTAACAAGGCGTGAATGCCAAACTCTTCCACCCCCAGTTCTTTCAACTCGATAAAGGCTTGGATCAATTGCTCCTTGGTCATTCCAAACTTAGCTTCTTCCGGATTGTCCATAATATCAGTTCCCAGTTCAAAGACTCCACCAGGATTATAGCGACATGAAATGACCTTGGGAATGCTGGTCACAGACTTCAAGAAAGCAATGTCTTCATAGGCATCCAGATTGATGGTTGCCCCTAATTCACGAGCATAGATGAACTCTTCAGCTGGCGTGTTGTTAGAAGAAAACATGATCTCTTTTCCACTAAAGCCAAGTTTATCTGCCATTAACAATTCGACGTAGCTGGCAGTGTCAACTCCACAGCCCTCTTCTTGCAAAATTTTTAGGATCGATGGATTCGGAGTCGCCTTGATGGCAAAGTATTCTTTAAATCCTTCATTCCAAGCAAAAGCTCGATGGAGGGCACGAGCCGTTTCACGAATTCCTGCTTCATCATAGAGATGAAAAGGGGTAGGAAATTCTTGGGTCAGGCTTTCTAATTGTTCACGGGTTACAAAAGGTATTTTCATAAGTACTCATTTCTATTCTGTAGTCACTATAAGTATAGCACAAGTCGGAAGACAAAAAAAGCCGAGGCTATTGCCCCAGCTCAATCTCTCTTTGATTAGTCGTTTCTTCCAAAGATACGAAGAAGGCTGATAAAGAGGTTGATAAAGTCAAGATACAGTTCCAAAGCCATGGCCACTGCCCAGCCTGTCGCAGGTTGACCATTGGTTTGATCATAGACATAGCGGATTTTTTGGTTATCCCAAGCTGTCAATCCTGCAAAGAGGAAGACAGAGATAATACTCAAGATATAATCCATGCCAGAACTTCTCAAGAACATGTTCACAACAGAAGCGATGATCACACCAATCAAGACTCCCATCAAGGCACGTCCCATTCCAGAAAGGTCTTTTTTCACGACGCGTCCGATAGCTCCCATGACAATAAACATCAAGGCACTGACCAAGAAAGCCTTATAAACCGTCGCTTGCATGTAGCGAGCAATGATAAAGCTCAAGGTAAAGCCATTCAAAGCTGAGTAGATCAAGAAGATCGGAAGAGCAGACGGGCTATTTTTAACAGCCTTCCCACTGGCAACAAAGACCAAGATCAATTCTACAACAACTGCTGCGTAGTAAACCATTGGTGCTGTTGTCAAGATTTGAACGAAGAAGTCTTGAAAGACCGTCATCATCAGGCCAGACACAAGGGCTGAAATCCCAACACCAATTCCTACTAATGAATAGATTTTGTTATAAAAAGCATTCAATCCACTTTGTTCTTGGATTACTGAATCATTATACATATAAACAAGTTCCTTTCAAATTTGTTTACTAAGATTTTAACATTTTTCGATGAAAAAATCTCCTTTTGGCCATCTTTTTACGCCAAGGTTCTGAAGCTTCCTTAACAGCCCAGTATTTATCCACCATGGTCACCACGAAGGATTCTTTGTAGCGAGGCGGAGCAAGGGTAGCCCCCCACATGTGTTTAATGATGATATCTTCTTCCTTAGCATTAAGATCTGTAATCTTTCGCGCATTTCTCACGGCAATGCGTGGATGAATCCAGGCGTGACTCTTGGTAAACTTGGTCTCGCGCCAATCATAGTAAAAGAGGTCATGCAAGAGGCCACCCCGAGCCGTACTTTTGGCATCCCAACCAAATTTTTTAGCCAGTTTATAACTAGTATAGCTAACATGAATGGAATGCTCCAAACGATTGGAATGAATATGATGGGGGATGTCGGCTAATTTTTGAACCTTAGGGTGCTGGATCAACTGTCCCACATAGGTCATGTATTCTTTGTCACGATGATATTGCATCAGATCACCACCTTTCCTTGATAGGCTCTCCCAATAAGATTTCCACCAATTTCTTTTTTCAACTTAAGTATACTGCTTTTTCTCAAAAATTCCTTAAATGAAACATCAAAATTCCAGCAGCTACTGCAACATTCAAACTCTCAGCCCGACCCGGCATGGTAATATGAACAAGCTGGTCGGCTCGTGTAGCCATTTCTGGACTGATGCCCTTGCCTTCATTGCCCATAACCAGGATAAACTGATTAGTCTGTGGAAGCTGACGGTAATCGATGGAAGCTTCTGATAGCGTCGTTGCGAGGACCGCTAGATTGGATTGACTAGCTCGTTCAAACAGTTCTTCTCGGTCCATTTTCCAGATAGGAAGATGGAAATGACTGCCCTGCATGGATCGAAGAGTCTTGAGACTGTATAGATCTGCGGATGCTTTCGAAAGCATGACACCATCAAAGCCGGCTGCATCTGCTGTTCGAATCATGGTTCCCACATTACCTGGATCTTGGACATCCTCCAAATAGAGGTAACGACCTTGTAACTGATCTGGAAGTTCTGGCTGCTCTATAAGAATCTCTGCGACAATTCCTTGAGGGGTCTTCGAATCAGCCAAGAGACTCAAGATCTCCGAAGTCACGACAGTGACGTTTTGGATATTCTCTACGCGGTCTAAATAGGCTTCTAAAACAAAGACCTGACGAATGATCGCCTGATTTTCTAGTGCCTCTTCAAAGAGATGCCAACCTTCAATGAGATAGGAATCTGTCCGATATTTTTTTTGATGTAATTTTTTAGCATTTTTGATTACATTATTGGATTTAGACGTTATAATATTCATAGACCTATTATAGCACAAAGAAAAAGAAGAAATCATGCCTCAGATAGATTTCTTCGAGTCAAGGAGGATGCACATGCAAAAGGTAAAAATGATTGCCCAAGGACGGGTTCAAGGAGTTGGTTTTCGCTGGGGAGTCTGCAGTCTTGCTATAGAGATCGGTGGGATTACTGGCCGTGTCTGGAACAATGACGATGGGACGGTTGGTATTCTAGCTCAGGCAGAGTCTAGCAGTCAAATGGCCAAATTCATCCAAGAAATACGCAAAGGTCCCACGCCGTTTGCGCATGTGACTTATTTGGATGTTACGCTAGCAAACTTTGAAAACTATAGGGACTTCAAAATTTCAAATTAAGACTAGAGAACTATTGTGTATTTTCAAAAAAAACAGTAGAATAGAAAGGTAACATTTTAAAAAAGAAGGAACAATTTGTGAAAAAAAATAAACTTGCATTATTGGCATCGATGGGACTAGCTTCGCTCGTCTTCTTATCAGGATGCGTGAGTGTCGATCGGAAAACTGGAAATCCAACTGGATTGATCTGGAATCTTCTTGGCCGTCCAATGGGCGAAGCCATCAAATTCTTTGCCAACAACCTTGGCTTGGGCTTTGGGATCGGGATTATTATCGTCACCTTGATCGTGCGTTTAATCATCTTGCCACTTGGTTTGTACCAATCATGGAAGGCAACCTACCAATCTGAAAAGATGAACTACTTGAAGCCTATCCTTGGACCAATCCAAGAGCGCATGAAGAACGCTAGCACACAAGAAGAAAAGCTATTGGCGCAACAAGAATTAATGGCTGCTCAACGTGAAAATGGGGTCAGCATGTTTGGTGGAGTTGGATGTTTACCACTCTTGATCCAAATGCCATTCTTCTCTGCCCTTTTCTTTGCGGCTCAGCACACCAAAGGGGTAGCAGAAAGTAGTTTCCTTGGTATTGCTCTTGGAAAACCAAGCTTGCTCTTGACAGCTATCGTAGCGGTTCTCTACTATATCCAAAGTATGCTCTCTCTTCATGGGATTGAAGATGAAACCCAAAAGGAAAGTATGCGTAAAGCATCACTGATGAGCCCGATTATGATCGGTGTCTTCTCATTGATCTCTTCAGCCGGAGTGACTCTTTACTGGGTAGTCGGTGGGGTGATCCAAATTATCCAACAATTTGTCATCAACTACTTGATTCGTCCAAATCTTCGCAAACGGGTCGCTGAGGAATACAAAAACAATCCTCCAAAAGCGACTAGTCACCGTGTGAAAAAAGATGTCACACCTACTGCAACGACACAAATCCAACACAAACCAAAAAACAACCGCAATGCAGGAAAACAACGCAATAGAAAGTAGTACAAACTACTAAATTCTAGCTAAAATAGAGCAGCACTTGAACCTTTTAGTTCAAGTGCTTTTTTGATACCATTCAGTCAGTCAAGGAAGAATTTTTACCCTCACAAGAGGAGTAAGAGCACAAAAAAGCAGGCCCTCTTGGAGAGCCTGCGTTTTATAGTTACGCTGTTTTTTCTACGTTCAAAATTTTCACTTGGTAGCTTCCAGCTGGTGTTTCAACAGTGACCACATCACCTGTCTTCTTACCAATCAAAGCGTGACCGATTGGGCTTTCGTTAGAGATCTTGCCAGCAAAGGCATCTGCCCCTGCTGAACCGACGATGCTGTATACTTCCTCATCTGTTTCGCCAACTTCTTGGACTGTAACGGTTTTTCCAATCGCAACTTCGTCTACTGCAACAGCGTCACTATCAACGATTTCTGCATAACGGATTTTTGTTTCCAAGCTAGAGATTTGACCTTCAACAAAAGCTTGTTCATCTTTTGCTGCTTCATACTCAGAGTTTTCTGAGAGGTCACCATATGAACGAGCGATCTTAATCCGTTCTACCACTTCAGGTCGACGGACCAATTTCAATTCTTCTAATTCTAGTTCTAATTTTTCTTTTTCTGCTAGGGTCATTGGATATGTTTTTTCTGCCATTATTCTTCTCTTTCTATTATTTGAATGAAAAAGCTGTGGACGCGCCACATGCTTTTTCTAGTTTGAACTTGCTTGTGTCAATTTACTATTGACGTGTTCTTCAACATTTTTATTATGTTCTTCATATGTCTTAGCGAAGAAGACTTCACCATTTTCGACATTTGCGACAAAATACAAGTAGTCTGTCTTACTTGGGTTCACCGCCGCTTCGATCGCTGATACTCCAGGGTTATCCACTGGACCAGGCATCAAACCGGTATTCTTATAAATATTATAAGGTGAATCCAGCTCTGTATTGATCGTTGCATCTTCTTTTAAGGTCGTCTTTTGACCAAGTTTCCCTTCTGCATAAAGAATTGCAATATTACTTTGCAAAGGCATGTCTTGGTTCAAGCGGTTATAGAAGACACTCGCGATATCTTTGCGGTCCTGATCCGTCGCCCCTTCTTTTTCAACCAAGGAAGCAAGAGTCAATACTTCGTTTACATTGATGTTCTTGCTCTCAAGTGTTTCATAGTATGGGCTTAAGTTTTGATCCATTGCCGCAAGCATCTGATCGATCATCTCTTTCACTGTGGTATCTTTCCCATAGTTATAAGTTGCTGGGAAGAGATAACCTTCTAAACGGTAGCGAACACCAGAATCCTTACTTGGCAGATTCGCCAAGAGCTTAGGATATTTGGCCACCATCTTCTCAATAAAGGCATCGTCTTGGACAGCCTTCAAGAAATCCTCTTTCTTAAATGGAGTCTTGCCTGCCTTCTTAGTGGAGACATCGGTTGTGATAGCCGTCGCAATCTGATCGATCGTATAGCCTTCTGGAATCGTCACCTTCCCAAGAACTGGGGCCTGAGGAGTTTTGGTTCCCTCTTCCTGCAGTTTTTGGATGATGGTTTCTAAATCCATGCTCTTTTGAAGGTTGAAATAACCGGATTTGAAATTGCTATAGTTCTTGAACTTGGTATAGTAGTTAAAGAACTGACCATTTTTCACGAGTCCTTTTTTCTCAAGGATCGCGCCAATCTCACGATTACTTGAACCCGCTGGAATCTCAACCGTCACGAATTCTGTTGCATTTTTATCCATTGGCTTGACAGCTGAATGGATATAGGTCGCTGCAAAGATCCCTGTAGCCACGATCACAATCAGCAAAAGGCTGACCACTGTCCGCACAATTCGCTTAGCGATTTTATTTTGTTTCTTTTGTTTTTGTTGGCGCTGGTTACGAGAAGAGCGCGATAAGCTTTCCTCTACCGGTTCCTGACTTGGTTCTTTTGGAGCAGGCTTTGTGAGCTCACTCTTTTCTTCTACAATAGGAGTCGCCTTTTCTGGCTCCACTGGTATTTCTGTGGAAGCCACAACAGCTTCTTCTTTTGGAGGTGGTGTTGCTTCTTCCTCCTCTTTCAGTGAAGAAGGGGTTTCAATGCTTCGATCAGGTAGATCATACTCTTTTTCGATCTTTAGAAGTTGCTCATTTGCCTCTTCTAAATCTCTGAGGATCTGCTCTTTGAAGCTTAATAACTTCTCACTGTCTTGTGATTTATCAGTCAAATAATTGACCTCCCTCATCATAATCCTTAATATTATATCTTAAAAGATTTAGAAAAGCAATACAAATCGCCTTTCTTCTTCAAAATACCTATTTAATCAAGGTTTTCATTTTCCCAGACCAGATTGTACCAAACTTCACCCGCATATTGGGATTTCGAAAGACCTTCATTGGTGAATCCTTGCTTCTCGTAATAAGGAATCAAATAATCATGACAGGTCAGATTGATCCCTTGACGATGATCTTTCACCGCAATCTCTTTGAGCGCATCAAGCAAGAGGGTTCCAACCCCTAGTCCTTGGGCTTCTTTGGCAATGGATAGACTCGTGATGGAAATAAAACCCTGTTCTAGATGGCTTAGATCTTCAACCTTTGAAAAAGAGGAATCGATCAAATAGCGCTCCGGTCTAACAGGTCCTTCTAAGTACCCTAAAATCTGACCTTGGCACTCTGCTACAAGAAAAGTCGCTTGAATCTTTTCAATGTGTTCTTTTAAAATCTCACGCGCAATCGCTTCTTCTTCTGAAAAATTCTCAAGCTCAATGCGCTCGATAGCGTCCAAATCCTGCAGCTCTGCTTGTCTAATGTGAATTTTTTCTTTCATCATTTACTCTTTCTATCGTACCCAAACCATATGGACACCTTGATCAGACTCAGCTTCATCTCGAAATCCTTGCTGGGCAAAGTAAGAAAGTAAATCTTCTGAACAATCGATCCAAATGGCTTTCTTTTCCTTTTGAACAGCTAGATCTTTTAAAGCAGCAATCAGAATCGCACCATAGCCTTGACCTTGAAAAGTTGGTCTCACTGCTAATCGCAATACGATGAGGTCCCCCTTTACATGCTGGTCTTCTGTCGCCAACAAGTAAGCCACAGTATCGCCACCCTGCTCTGCAAGCAAAGAAATGGCTTCCTTCGAACCTAGCGCTTCCTCAAGAGTGGCCCTGTGCTTCTTTCCTTCATTGTCATGAAGTTCTTCTTCTAGCAATAACAGCTGTTCTTGATCAGCTGGGGTGATTGATCGAATCATCATCCTGCTCTCCTCATTTCATGATTCTTCAGCGGACAGATAAATTTGAGTCTGGAACCAATCGATTCCAGACTCAATCATCTCTTATTGTACACTATGTGTCAAACTAGATAATAAACGCTCAAATGAGTATTCATAGGTTTGAATATCTCCTGCTCCCATAAAGACATAAACTGCATTGTCATGGTCAAGAAGAGGAGAAACATTCTCAGCTGTAATAATCGCTGAACGTTTGACAATTTTTGCTTCCAAGTCTTCAACTTTCACATCGCCGTGATCGACTTCCCGTGCAGAACCATAGATCTGTGCCAAGTAAACAGCATCTGCTTGATTCAAGGCTTCAGCAAATTCATCCAACAAGGCAATGGTCCGTGTAAAGGTATGTGGTTGGAAAATCGCCACAATCTCTTTACTTGGGTATTTTTGACGGGCTGCATCCAAGGTTGCAATAATTTCCGTTGGATGGTGCGCAAAGTCATCGATGATCACTGTTCCATTGACTACTTTTTCAGTAAAGCGACGTTTCACTCCAGCAAAGGTCTTCAAATGCTCGCGGACTAAATCTAAATCAAATCCTGCAATGTAAAGCAAACCAATGACTGCTGTGGCATTCATGATGTTGTGGCGACCAAAAGTTGGGATATGGAATTGCCCCAAATCTTCTCCACGGAAATGAACGTTGAAGGTTGAACCAGTCGTTGAACGAAGCAAGTTGCTTGCCACAAAATCGTTCGTCTCCTTATCAAAACCATAGTAATAAATTGGTGCTGATGAGGTAATCCGACGCAATTCTTTGTCTTCTCCGTAGATGAAGAGGCCTTTGCTGATTTGTTTGGCATAATCGTTAAAAGCATTAAAGACATCTTCCAAGCTCGTGAAATAGTCTGGATGGTCGAAGTCAATATTGGTGATGATGCTGTATTCAGGATGGTAAGGCATAAAGTGGCGTTCATACTCATCTGATTCAAAGACAAAGTATTTGGCTGCTGCAGAGCCACGACCTGTCCCGTCACCAATCAAATAACTGGTGTCAGTGATATTTGATAAGACATGCGAAAGCATCCCTGTTGTCGAAGTTTTCCCGTGTGCTCCGGCAACCCCCATACTGACGAAGTCACGCATAAATTCACCAAGGAATTCATGGTAGCGTTTATAGGTTAGGCCATGCTCATCTGCATAAGCGATTTCCACATTGTTATCTGGACGGAAAGCATTCCCGGCAATGAGGATCTTGTCGCCTTCCAAATTTTTCACATCAAATGGATAAATTTGAATTCCTGCTTGTTCCAAGCCACGTTGCGTAAAGTAATACTTCTCAACATCTGACCCTTGAACTGTATGTCCCATTTGGTGAAGCATGAGGGCTAAAGCACTCATCCCTGCTCCTTTAATTCCAATAAAATGGTATGTATTAGACATGTTTTCTCCTTATTCTTGATCTAGATGGGTTAAATCCAATTCTTGTTTGATCGGCTGTGGTTTCAACTTGTGCTGATCTTTATTGTATATTTGGCTAGTCTTTAAGAAATCATAATTGTTTTTCTTTTCAGTCGGTTCTGCCACTTCTGGTTCTCCTGCAGATTCGAACTCTGCAAGGATCAACTGATCTTGTCGCAATCGTTTGCTATATTTCAATAACTCGCCTGGGTTTTCCTTTTGGAAGGGAGCTGTTGGCTGACCAGGTTTCCGTTCTGAAATAAACGGTTTTTTCCGCTTACTTGTAGTAGCTGCTGGATCCGTTGTCAGATAGGGAGCTGTGCGTTTCTTTTTCAGATCTTCACGCGCACGCTCTCTCGCTTCCTCTGCATAACGATTGGCAGGGCTTTTTTTATCAATCGGCTCTTTAAAATCAGGTTTTCTTACTGGCCGTCTTTTCGGTAGGGGCTCTTCTAGTGGTTGATGGTAAGGATGCTTAGGTTTGGTATTTTCAGCAATCGGTTGCCATTCCAAAAAATTTTTATCCACATAGTCGCCTGTAATGTTACTAATCAAATCTGTTTCATCGTACAGGTTCATGTGGGGCATCTCTGTTAACATCAACTCATTATCCCCTACTTGAGGAAAATATTTTTCTGTCATGCTTTCTTCCTTTCGACACTCCATTAATTATAAACTATTCACAGAATTTTTCAAGCTATTCTGACTGAATTCCAAGAATCTCACGAATTTCCTCAACCGATAAACTGGATCGTGTTTCCGTTCCATCTAAAATCGTTGAGACCAAGTGTCTTTTGGAATCTTGTAGTTCTTGGATTTTTTCTTCGATCGTACCACGAGTAATCATGCGGTAAACTTCAACATTTTGTTCCTGACCCATTCGATGGGCACGTCCAATAGCCTGGTCTTCCACTGCAGGATTCCACCACAAATCGACTAAGATGACCGTATCGGCACCAGTGAGGTTCAATCCAACCCCTCCAGCCTTCAGAGAAATGAGAAAAGCATGGCGCTCACCTGCATTAAAAGCATTGGTCATTTCTTGTCGATCTTTAGCGGGAGTAGAACCTGTGATTTTAAAGGAGGTCATGCCAAGCTGGTCAATTTCCTGCTCTAGGATATCCAGCATGCCTCTAAATTGAGAGAAGATCAAAACCCGGTGTTCACCATCCTTGATTTGACCCAAAAGATCTCGAAGGCTCTCCAATTTCCCACTATCTCCCTGATAGTCTTCCATAAAGAGGGCGGGGGTATCACAGATTTGGCGAAGGCGCATGAGACCCGAGAGAATTTCCACCTTGCTCCGATTTAGTTCTTCCTCACTAGAGGTTCGAACTCGATCTTGAATTTGTTTTAATTGAGCCAAATAGATCGTTTTTTGGCTTTCGTCCAGCTCATTGTGATAGGTTGTTTCAATCAAGTCCGGTAATTCTTGGAGCACTTCATTTTTTTTCCGTCTCAGGACAAAAGGTTTGACAAATCGCGCAATAGTCTCAGGACTCAACTTTTGAAATTCTTTTTTAGCTGGAAACAGACCAGGAAGAACAATTTGGAAAATGGACCAAAGCTCTCCTACATGGTTCTCAATCGGTGTCCCAGATAGCGCAAATATATGCGGCACCTCAAATCCACGTAAGTGTTGAGCAATCTTGGTTTGGGCATTTTTCATGACCTGAGCTTCATCTAGAATTAGGTATTCATATTGATTTTTCTGGTATTCCTCCACATCCTGACGGAAAGAGGCGTAACTCGTAATGACTACCTGAGGATTGGTTGCAATGAGTTCATCGCGATGTTGCTTGAGGCCGTAGACGACTGCCACTTCCATCTGAGGAGCAAATTTTGAAAATTCTTGTTTCCAGTTGTAGATGAGACTGGACGGAGCTAGAATTAAGATTTTAGTTTCTTTTTTTGCAACACTGGTCAAAAAGGAAATGGTCTGCAGGGTTTTCCCAAGCCCCATATCATCCGCTAAAATACCACCAAAACCATAATGATTTAGCATGGAGAACCATTTGACCCCTGTCTCTTGGTAATCCCTCAGGGTCGCTTGGATTGTCATCTGAGGGAGTTTGAAGTCTTCTGGATGAGTCAAATCATGAGCTAAATTTCGAAATTCTTCTGAAAAATGAACATTGTCTTGATCTGCCAACAAATCAGATAGCTGATAAGCAGCAATCCGGCGGGCTTGTAGTTTCCCACCCTTGCTCATTTTCGCTCGCAGATCTGCTAAGGCTCGACTGATCTTCTTGGTTTCTTCATCAAAAACAAGGACCTTCCCTGTATGGCTGACAAAATAATCTTCTTGCCCCACAAGAGCTTTGAGGACCTGATCCACTTCAGCTGGATCCACACTTTCAAAGTCAAAACCGATCTCCAGTAGACTGCCATTGGTTTTAACATCAATTTTTGGACGCTCCACTTGATAAAGATCTAAAAGGCTATCAGAGAGGGTAACCTCTCCTAAGGCTTCAAAAGTTGGGATCTGTTGGTGAAAGAATGGATAGATTTGCTCACTTGATAAAGGACTTCTTTGGGAAGAAAAGTCGTCTGTAAAACCTGCTGCTAGCATAGTTGAAAAGACTTCTTGCTCCTTATCGAAATCACTGGAATAAGGAAGATTGAGAAGTTCCTCACGCGTGGTCACCACACGATCCTGGTATTGAAAGACTACATCCAGTAAAACAGTCTGGTCCTGTGCTAGATCAAAATGAAATTCTGGAGTGAAATCGTGGATTAAAAAGCTGGTCGGAGCTGTTATTTGCCCCAGTTTTTTGAACTCTTTTAAACTATAGGAAAGTTTGGTCTGATCCGTTGGATCAAAATGCAGGCGTTTTTTGCGATCCTGATCCATTGGAAGATCTTGGATGGCCTTCCATAGGGTTCGCTGTTGGGGCGTCAGGTGATAGAAAACACCATTTCGAAACAGGTAATTAGCTGACTCGACAACTTTCACTTGTGGCTCCGTAATGATCAATTCGTAAAAATCACCATGGTCTTCCACCTGAAAATGAAAGAGATCTTCCTCTCCATGGACATCCTGAAAATAGACCTCTGAAAAGTCATACAAGCTATATTGCAGGAGAAAAGAGTCCAAATTCATCAGTAATTCCACAGCTTCTTCAAAAAGAGTCGGTGGAAAATAGAGATGGCGCCCAGCATTTGGAAAGAAATCTTGCTCTTTCGATCCACTATCTGTGACCAAGCCCTGTAGGAAATTGATCACATCCTGGCTAGCCCCATCAAATTCTAAGTAAGAAATGGGTTCATAATAACTTTTGCCAATGGCAAAGTGTCCTTCTTTCTGAAGGGTCTGCAAAAAAGCTAGCACATCTCTGATCACATAAGAGCGCTCATCTGGTAAGCGACGAATGCGCAGTGTCCACAAGAATTGACCAGAGTATTCGTCCTCCTGCCCAACGGCTGATAAGACATAGCGGGTCTCTTTCTTTTCGATTTTTGGAAGGACCTGGTCTAAAAACAAACTTCCAAAAGAGACCTTTTCCTGAGTTTCCTCTGTTGCAGTGGCATCTTCTTCAAGACTTGAAAGAGCTGCTTTCCCACTGTCATCATTCTTCAGATAAGCTTCTACAGCTGCCAGATGTGTACAGAATTTTTTCTTTTGAAAGAAAGTACAGCTACAAAAAACGGCATCGTCATCCAAACTGTACCGCAAGCTTTCTTCTTCCACCCGAAAATACAGGTATTTTTCTTTTACTTCCTGAAGGGAAACTTTCCCATCTTCATAGAGAAGGCTCCCTTGTGAACGAACCTTCCCAGGAATTAATTTTGCCATCTTTACCACCTTAGATTAATCCCTTTATTATACCATATTTCAAAGTATAGTTAAAATTAATTCGATAAAACTGATTAAAATAGGCGTTTTCGGGCAATCTACTATTCAATTATCCCCAAATGATTAGAATGAGGGAGGCCCCATAAAGGATGGCCTACCCCAAAAAGACCAAAGTATTTTTTAAGAATTTCCTCATGATACGCACAAGTGCCAATAAGCATAACAAAGAAATAAACAGTAGGCATTCTATATTAGACATGGTTACCTTCCTTTTCTATCCATTAAAGCACATCAGGCTTTTTCTTTGAATTAGTTAATCTTTCAGATGTTCATATAAAAAAGGACTCTTCTTGTCTCTCGCGGTCGACAAAGAGTCCTATTTAGTTCTTTTTTACAGTTAGAATGATCCATTCATCTCCTTTTTCAAAGGACTGACAAGATCTTCTTGGCACCTTGACTACCTAACTGTTAAGTGAAGGATGGCAAGACCAGCAAATAGTCTACTAGTATTAGTTTCCTGAGGCACTCAGGCTACTTCCGTTTTCGCGCGATCAAATGGATCGGGGTTCCTTCAAAGACAAAAGCTTTTCGAATCTGGTTTTCCAAGAAACGAAGATAAGAGAAGTGCATCAGTTCTTCTTCGTTAACAAAGACCACAAAGGTTGGTGGTTTAGTTGCCACTTGTGTCGCATAGAAGATCTTGAGGCGTTTTCCTTTATCTGTCGGTGTCGGATTAATGGCAATCGCATCCATAATCACATCGTTCAAGACAGCTGAAGGAATCCGCGTATTTTGACTCTCACTGATCTGTTTGATCATCTCTGGCAACTTGTGCAAGCGTTGTTTGGTTAAGGCAGAGACAAAAACAATCGGCGCATAAGAAAGGTATTGGAATTGATCGCGAATGTCATCTTCCCACTGCTTCATGGTATGGTTGTCTTTTTCAATAGTATCCCATTTATTGACAACAATGATCATCCCTTTTCCAGCTTCATGAGCAAAGCCAGCGATCCGCTTGTCATACTCCCGAATCCCTTCTTCGGCATTGATAACCATCAAAACCACATCTGAGCGGTCGATGGCACGCATGGCACGCATGACAGAATATTTCTCAGTGTTTTCATAGATTTTACCAGATTTGCGCATACCAGCTGTATCGATCATGGTAAATTCTTGGCCATCTGCATCGGTAAAATGGGTATCGATAGCATCCCGTGTGGTTCCAGCAACAGGGCTTGCGATGACCCGGTCTTCTCCAAGGATCGCATTGATCAAGCTTGATTTCCCAACATTTGGACGACCAATCAAGCTAAATTTGATGATATCTGGATTTTCTTCTTCTGTGTCATTCGGAAGATTTTCGATGATGGCATCGAGAACATCCCCAGTTCCGATCCCGTGGACAGAGGATACCGGTAGTGGCTCGCCCAGTCCTAAGGCATAAAAGTCATAGATATCATTGCGCATCTCTGGGTTATCCACCTTGTTGACTGCAAGAATAACCGGTTTATGGGTCTTATACAAGATACGTGTGACATATTCATCCGCATCCGTGATCCCTTCTTTTCCAGAAACAACAAAGACGATCACATCTGCTTCGTCCATGGCAATTTCTGCCTGATGCTTGATTTGCTCCATAAATGGGGCATCTACGTCATCAATTCCCCCCGTATCGATGATACTAAATTTTCGATTCAACCACTCAGCTGTTGCATAAATGCGGTCACGAGTGACTCCTTCTACATCCTCAACGATGGAAATCCGCTCACCGGCAATCCGGTTAAAGAGTGTAGATTTTCCGACATTGGGACGGCCTACAATCGCAATAGTTGGTAGGGCCATGATTTCCTCTTTTCTAATGAAAGGCGAGACCTCGGTTCAAGAACGCCTCTCTTCATTTCATAATAGTTTGTGTTTTTCTAGTAGTTTTTTGGTCTCTTCTTGTTCAGGTTGACCAAATTGAGCTGCAAGGCGCTCGCTCCAGCTGTCGGTTGCACGCGCTCCAGCATAATCTGCCTGAACCTTGTCATAGGCGGTCACAACTGATAGGTCTTGTTCTTGGTATTCTTCTTCAAAAGCAACCTGTTCCAATGGTAAACGTGGTTTCACTGCATGCTGCTGATTAGGTACTCCGAGAGCAATCCCAAAAACAGGATAGGTATAGTCTGGCAGACGGAAGAGTTCTGCGACTTCTTCTGAACAGTAGCGCAACATGCCGATAATCACTCCACCATAGCCAAGACTTTCAGCTGCTAATAGCGTATTTTGAGCTGCTAGAGCCGCATCCACTGAGGTGATCAGTAAGTTGTCCACACCTTCAGGATGGAAATCCTGCTCATGAAGTTTGACAGCTTTTTCAGCTCGGTTTAAATCTCCAACAAAGAGGAGAAAGACATCTGACTGGCGAATCGCTTCTTGAGGAAGCAAGTCGTAAAGAGCTTCTTTCTTTTCCTTGCTTTTGACCACAATCACAGAATAAGACTGAAAGATTTTCCAACTTGATGCCATCTGCCCAGCTGATAAAATTTCCTTGAGGTCAGCTTCTTTGATGGCTTCTTCCTTAAAACGGCGAACAGAAAAATGAGATTTCATTAAACGGATGGTTTCATTCATCGGCGATTGACTCCTTCCAGATGGATTTCCTTGGCTAAAAATTTTACGCGCTCCATGACACGTTTGGCCTGCCAGGTTTCATCTCCATTACGCGAAGCTGCAAAATGACGTTCCAACTCTTCAAAATTAAAGTTAGAAGTAAAGAAGGTTGGGAGATTTTCCTGCATTCGGTGCTGCAAAATCACCTGTAAGATTTCATCTCGCACCCAGACTGACATCTGTTCCGCACCGATATCATCGAGAATTAAAATTTCGGCTTTTTTCACCTTATCGACGGTTTCTTTGACTAAGCCCGAACTGATGGCATTTTTAACATCGATAGCAAAACTTGGAAAATGAAGTAAGGTAGTAGAGGCCTGGCGTTTTTCGGATAAATCATGAGCCAAAGCTGCCATCATGTAACTCTTTCCTACTCCAAAATCACCATAGAGGTAGATCCCCTTTTGATATTCAGGATAGTTGGCCACAAAATTGGCCAATTCTTCAAAGGCCTCAAATCGCCCCTTATCATCAAGTTCTACCTTGGCTAGACTCGCTTCTTTCAAGGTTGAAGGAAGATTGATCAAGTTGAGACGTTGGTTGATCGCAGCTCGTTTTTGGGCTTCAATTAACTCTGGCGTCTCCTCATAAGCGACATCCGCATAGCCTTCATTCATGGTAAGGATGGGCTTATAACCTTTGGCAATATAATCTGGATCTCCCAATAAGAAACGGTTGCGTTCACTAATGTATTGATTAAATTTTGAAATACTCCGTCGAATTTCTTGTTCAGACAAAGACTGGTCCTTGATAAAGGCAGCCACTTCTTGGTCTGCCAAGATCTGTGCGACCAAATCCTCATAGTTAAATTGACGCGCACGGTTCATGTGAGACATGGTTTGACCTACACTTTCCATCTACTCACCTCCTTGATTCAGTTTTTCTAACAGACGTTGTTTTTCTTTAGCAAGATCCACCTTTTCTGCTTGACTGGTTTGATTTTGATAGTTTGGTTGGCTCCACTTGGGAACATTGCTGTGCTTGCTCTTGGCTGATGTAGGACTCGTCCCCTTGCTTCCTTGAGCCTTAGCTTGTTCCTGGCGTTCTCGAACTTTTAAAATCGCCAGTTCTGCACTGTTGACCCCTTGATAAGAAAAATCATTTCCTACCTTCAAAGCATACTTTTCATTGAGATTAGCAGACTGGGTCTTATTAAAGGTCAACAATAAGATGATATTGATCACCTCATCTAATAAGCCTAGATCAGCTAACTTGGATAAAGTCTTGCGTTCGCTCTGCGTAATGGTCGCATTGCGCGCCTTCTTAATCTCTGCTAGAAATTGTAGGCTGGATTTTGCCTTAGCTTCCCTCAGAATGGTTTCTTCCTGACGGCTATAGGACATGCGTGGTTGCTCTTGGCTCGCCTGAGCCAACTTTTGCTTCATTCTCTTTGGAGAGACAATCCGGTCTACAGCCGTTTCTTTTGCTAGGAGATAGGTTTCATACCAGGTCCATTGTTGTTCTTCTGCGATGGCAAAGAGGGCTAAGGTTGCTTCTCCTTCATCCGCAAAACGAAGTCCATCACGCCCCATCATTCGCTTAAACATCTCCATATCAAACTGCTGTTTCTTACTTGGAAGAACGGTCGTCTCCCCAGCATCTAGTCCAAAGACTTGCGAGAAGGAAACTTGCCGTCTAGTCCCTAAAGAGCGTGCTGGGAGCAAATCCTCCACAGCCTTTTCCCCAATCTTTTTCTCAAGCAAGCGTTTATAGACGGCATTCGAAAAAAATTGTTCTGATTCAAGAGGAGCATGTAACTGGATGGTGATCCCAACTTCTTCCTCATAGAGATCAATCAACCCCATGGCAATTAAGCGATCAAAGGCGAGTAGCAACTGTGGAAATCCTATATTCAAGTGATTGAGGATTTGAGCAAGTAAATATTGTTTTTCACCCTGATCATAAGAGGCCAGCAGATAACGATAAACTGCTACCGTTTCCGTCTCCAAAATAGGCAGGTAATACTGCTCCAATGCAGCCCCTGCCGGTGGAAGAAGATTATTTTTTAAAAATGCGAAAGGCGTATTGGGCTTCATCTATTTTTCCTTTTTCTTCTTGGTTCCCTTCGTAATTTGTTTCAAGAGGGTCTCTAACTCACCGACATCCTTGAAACTCCGGTAAACACTAGCAAAACGGACATAGGTGATCTCATCTAGATCTGCTAACTCATCCATGACCAACGAACCAATATATTCACTGTTGATTTCATTATCACTTTGGCTGCGAACCTTTTGCTCGATCCGGTTTACAATTTCTTCGATTTCGTCACTAGAAACAGGCCGTTTTTGAGCTGAGCGGATAATACCATTAAAGATTTTATCACGAGAAAATTGCTCGCGTGTCCCATCCTTTTTGACAACCACTAGGGTTCGCTCTTCCACTCGTTCGTAGGTAGTAAAGCGATAATGGCATTCTTCGCATTCCCTGCGACGACGGATGGTGTTCCCATCTTCAGCTTGTCGACTATCCACCACACTAGACTTACTTCCACCACATTTTGGACAACGCATTTGCTACCTCCTTAAACTGTTTTAACACTTCATTTTACCATAAATTGAATCGTAAAGAAAGCAGAAGAACAGGAGAATCCCCTATGCTTGCTCCTCATTGATCCATAAAAAAAGAGTCGAAGGACGATTCGAATAAAATCGTTTTCCTTTCGACTCTCCATTTATATTAAAGTGATAATTCAGCTTCTAAGCCATAGTGATCACTGACATGGGCTTTGTTTTGACCATCAAAAATGACATGTAGACGCTGGATGTTCCATTCTGGACTTGCAAAGACGTAATCGATTCGCAATGGAACTTGATTGTCCGTCCAGCCATCGATTCCAGGACCTACAGTATAAGTCCCCTTTGTTTCTTTGGCTTCTATAAAGCTGTCTTGAAGCTTAAGGGAACTGGATAGAATCGTCTCATACCCTTCTTGACCAGCAGGATTATTGAAATCACCAGCTAGAATAAAAGGTTTGCCTACTTGGCTGAAGTAGTTCTCAATGCGTGGCCACTCAAATTGGAAACCTTTGTCCCACCAAGAAAGATGGACGCTGGCAACAGCAATCTCTTTGCCATCTACACTTGTATGGGCAACGGCTACTCGACGAGTATGGTAGTCCGTTGGATCATCCATATTGGATACCAAAATCTCATCTGCCTTCAAGGGTTGACGCGAAAGAACGGCCACACCCTCATTGAGGTGATCATAGCCAATATGGTTGTAGGCCCAAGTCCAATAATAGTGGAGTCCATGAGCAGCTAACTCTTCTACCAATACGCGAACAAAGTGGTCCTTGTGAATGGCTACAGCTGATGGCAAAGCTTGATAATACTCATCCGTTTTGACTACTTCTGAGGCCATTTCTTGATTGACCTCTTGGAAACAGATCACATCATATTGCGCTTCTAAAATTTGTTCCTTGAGGGTTTCAAATTTTTGCTGAGCATTCTCTTCCATCCAACTATGGGAATTTAATGTTAAAAATTTCATCCCCTGATTTCTCCTTCTCTCCAAATCAAGAAACGGCAAGAGGCCGGGTGCACTGTCCCAACCTCATTTTCTTTGCCGATGTCTTTTATAATTCTACTGTTGCAACTGGTGCATTTGCTGCCAATTTACCAGTATGTTCGACCTTAACGGATTTAATCGCATCTGCATTTGTGAAGACAACAATTGTTGAAGTTTCACGACCAGCTGCACGGATTGCATCAAGGTCTGCTTCTACCAAGAGGTCTCCAGCAGCCACTGTTTGACCTTCAGAAACTTTAACCTCAAATGGTTTTCCTTCAAGACTAACAGTATCTAGACCGATGTGAACCAAGACTTCCAAACCATTATCTGTTACCAAACCAAGGGCATGTTTGGTTGGGAAGACACTAGTAACTTTACCAGCAACTGGTGAAACGATGTGGCCATTTTCAGGCTCAACTGCAAATCCGTCACCCATCATTTTTTGTGAGAATACAGGATCTTTCACATCTTCGATGTTGATCACTTCACCATCTGCAACGGAATGCACTTCATCAGTTACCCCTTTAAAGGTTGCTTCAGCCTTTTGAACTGCTGTCATTTGGCTAGGAAGTGTTTCAGGAATGACTTCACCTGAATCAAGAACGTCTTGGATATCAGACTTCAATACGTCAGCTTTAGGTCCGTAGATCGCTTGGACACCTTGTCCTTTCATGACAAGACCCATAGCGCCTTCAGCTTTCCATTGTTCTTCTGTTCCGACTTTTTCAGCGTCCTTAACGGTTACACGAAGACGAGTCATACATGCGTCAACGTCTACGATATTGGCACGTCCACCAAGAAGGTTGATAATGTTAATGACTTGTGAGCTTGCTGAGCTTGTAGCAGCACCTGCTGCTGCACCATCTCCTGCAGGGGCATCATCATTTTGTTCATAGTTACCGTTACGTCCTGGAGTTGCATAATTGAATTTCTTAATCATGAAGTTAGCAATGAAGTACATGATAAATCCAAAGAGGACTGTTACCCATACAAAGTTAAAGATATCTAGTGCCAAACCAGCGTTGATGGCCATTGGTGTACGTGTCAAGAACTCGATTGAACCGAATGAGTGAACACGAAGGTGAACCAAGTCAGCCATTGCAAAGGCAGCACCTTGAACAAAGGCGTAGATCAAGTACAATGGTGTTGCAATGAACATGAACATGTATTCAATTGGTTCTGTAACACCTGTCAAGAAGGTTGCAAGAGCAGTCGCAACAAGCATTCCTTTGTATTTTTCTTTTTTATCTGGGTCCACATTGCGGTAGATAGCCACCACGATTCCCATCAAGATACCAAAAGATCCGATCATTTGACCAACTTTGAAACGAGCTGGTACGTATGCTTTAAGCAAGTGTTGATACTGACTAGGATCTGCTTTCTTCAAGTTGACAAGGTCTGTTACCCAAGCCAACCAAAGTGGATCTTGTCCAAATACAGTTGTTCCTTTGGCAGCACCTGTAAGAACTTGGTAGCTACCACCCAATTGAGTATAGTTGATTGGAATGGTCAACATGTGGTGAAGACCAAACGGCAAGAGAAGACGTTCCAAGGTACCAAACAAGAATGGTGCCAATACTGGAGCTGTTGATTGTGAGTTGGCGATCCAAACACCAAATCCATTAATTCCTGATTGAACTACTGGCCACAAGGCTGACAAAACCAAGGCTGTAAGTGCTGAACGTACGATAACAACGAATGGTACAAAGCGTTTCCCGTTGAAGAAAGAAAGGGCTTCTGGGAGTTTACGGTAGTTGTAGTATTTATTGAAGGCAGTTGCTCCAACGAAACCTGAGATAATCCCTACAAATACCCCCATATTAAGAGCTGGAGCTTCAAGAACACTGATAAAGTAGTCCGCAACTTTAATTGATCCACCGAAGATTGTGTGAACCGTAGCAGCCTTATCAGCTAACATTGCAGATGTCACTCCGAAAACTGCACCGGTAATACGGTTAATCAAGATGAAAGAGAGACCAGCCGCAAAGGCGCCCCCTGCACGTTCTTTGGCCCAGCTACCACCGATAGCAAGGGCAAAGAGGATGTGAAGGTTTCCGATAACCCCCCAACCGATTTGTTCGATAATCCCACCTGTAATAACAAGTGGAGACAAATTCGGGTTGATCATAGGGATAGATTTCCCGATTGAAATCATCAACCCAGCTGCTGGCATGACAGCGATAACGACCATCAAGGCCTTACCGAACTTTTGCCAGAATTCAAAGCTAAATAAACTTTTGAATGATCCTTTATTCATCATTCAACCTCCTTATATTGTTTAAGGCTTTTGTTTTTAAGAAAACGTTTGCGCTTAAATTTGATTCTAGTATACCATATTTTAAAAATTTGTAAAGCCTTACATTCATTTTTTTCTCCAAATTTTATCATTTTTTATCTTTTTTAAGCCAAATTCTTTTTAAAACTCATTCTTTTTCGACGCAAACGTTTCCCTTGAAGTGTAAAAATATTCGAACCCTCTAAGGGTTCGAATGTTTTATTCTAATGCGTCTTGCATGGCGTAGCCAATCCCACGAACGGTCTTAATATAGCTTTTTTGACCTGGTAGATCAATTTTCCCACGAAGATACCGGATATAGACGTCAACAATATTAGTCTCACCTGTACTCTCGTACTTCCAGACACTCTCCAATAACTGATCTCGTGTCACCACTCCTTTGCTTCCCATCAGGGTCGCCAAGAGGTCGTATTCTCTGCGGGTCAAACTAATCATGTCTTTCCCACGATAGACGGTATGGTGTTCCACATCAATGCGCAAATTGCGGTATGACGTTGGGATTTTCATCTGGCTACAATGTTGGTCAATATAATCACGTCCTCTAAAAATGGCTGTGATCTTATCTACCAAATCGCTGATAATAAAGGGTTTGACCATATAGGAAACGGCAAAGCGCTGAATACTCTCTTTGTGCTCAGCAATTTTTTCGCGGCTATCCAAAACAATCAAAACAGAAGCTGGGCGAATCTGACTGATTTCCTCTGCGAATGTTTCACCAGACATATCTGACAGATCGTAATTAAACAAGATCAGATCATATTTGGTCGCAGCAATCAAGGCCAGACCCGCTTTTCCATCCTCGTCCACATCAACTTGATACCCCTCTTTTTGAAGTTCCAAATCAATGAAGCGAGCGATTTGCTTCTCATTTTCTACTAGTAGAACTCGTTTGACCATAGAGCAAGATTATTTTTCGTCGTACCAAGAATAGTGGAAGGTACCTTCTTTGTCTTTACGTTGGTATGTATGAGCACCAAAGTAGTCACGTTGTGCTTGGATCAAGTTCGCTGGAAGATCCGCTGAACGATAGCTATCGAAGTAAGTGATGGCTGCTGAGAAGGTTGGTACAGGTACACCTGCTTGAACAGCAAGAGCTACAATGTCACGAACTGATTGTTGGTACTTAGCAGTGACATCCAAGAAGTACTCATCCAATAGAAGGTTAGCAAGATCTGCATCGCGGTTGTAAGCATCTGTGATCTTTTGCAAGAAACGAGAACGGATGATACATCCATCGCGCCAGATAGATGCGATGTCCGCAAATGGTAAGTTCCAGTTGTTTTCTTTAGAAGCAACACGCAATTGCGCAAAACCTTGTGCGTAAGAGATGATTTTTGAGAAGTAAAGGGCTTGACGAATTTTTTCGATCAACTCAGCCTTGTCTCCTTCAAATTTGAATGCAGCTGGTTTTGGAAGAACCTTGCTAGCGTGTACACGTTCTTCTTTGTAGGCAGAGATGTAACGAGCAAATACTGACTCAGTGATGAGTGACAATGGTACACCAAGGTCAAGCGCTGATTGGCTAGTCCATTTACCAGTTCCTTTGTTTCCTGCAGCGTCCAAGATGTAGTCTACGATTGGTCCATCTTGACCTTCATCGTCTTTGCGTTTCAAGATATCAGCTGTGATTTCAATCAAGTAGCTGTCCAACTCACCCTTGTTCCATTCAGTGAAGATTTCAGCCATGTCTTCTGCAGAAAGGCCAAGCAAGTGTTGCATGAGGTCATAGCTTTCTGCGATCAATTGCATATCCCCGTACTCGATCCCGTTGTGGACCATTTTCACGTAGTGACCAGCTCCATCAGGACCGATGTAAGTCACACATGGTTTTCCATCTTCAGGCGCTTTTGCAGAGATTTCTTCAAGAACGTCAGCTACCAAGTCATATGCTTCTTTTTGTCCACCAGGCATGATAGAAGGACCTTCAAGGGCACCTTTTTCCCCACCAGATACACCAGTACCAATAAAGTTGATTCCTGAGTTCGCCAATTCTTCATTACGACGGATGGTATCTTTATAGAAAGTATTTCCTCCATCGATCAAGATATCACCTTTATCCAAGTGTGGAAGAAGGGCTTGGATGGTTGCGTCTGTACCAGGTCCTGCTTGAACCATGAGCATGATACGACGTGGTTTTTCGATAGAGTTTACGAAGCTTTCGATATCATAGCTTGGCACAAAGTTTTTATCAGGATGGCAAGCAATCACATCTTCTGTTTTTTCTTTACTACGGTTAAAAATGGCAACTGTGTAGCCACGAGATTCGATATTAAGGGCAAGGTTACGACCCATTACGGCCATACCAACAACACCAAAGTTTGCTTTAGTCATGTGACACTCCTCTTTATAGTTTGCCTTTATTCTACCATTTTTCCTCCTCAAAAGAAAGCAGAAAATAGCTTCCCACCTTCTCTAAGAGGGAGAAGATCATGCAAGTTATTTGATCTTAAAAACAAAAGTGCCCGAGAAACAGTTCTCAGACACTTTCTTAAGAATGGTATTAATCTTCTTTAGAAGCTAACTCCTCTGCTTCAATGACCGGTTGTTCTCCTTCTTTGAGTTTGTTGACCGTCATATTAACTCCAAGGGCTCCTGCTAGTAATTGACGAATATCAAATCCAGCTCCTTGAGAGACTTGGTCGATACTTTGCATAATATCTCCCACCATCTTAGAAGCATTGCCTTCCCCGTACATGGTGATCTTATCAACCTTGGTTAATGGTTCTGCGACAGCACGCGCAATTTCAGGCAACTTGTCAACGACCATTTCAGTAATGGCTGCTTCTTGCATTTTCTTCATCGCTTCGGCCTTTTGGTCCAAACCTTTGGCTTCGGCTTCCAGTTTCAAGCGAATGGCTTCAGCCTCGGCACGACCTTTGGCTTCAATAGCTTCGGCCTCTTGCAATTGGGCAAATTTCTCAGCTTCGGCTTGAGCTTTTCGAGCTTCGGCTTCTTTTTGTGTTTCGAAGAGTTCTGCTTCCGCCTTGCGTTGGCGTTCAATCAATTCTGCTTCTGCAGCTTGTTGACGCGCATATTTTTCAGCTTCAGCTTGTTTGCGGATGTTGGCATCCAATTCTTGCTCACGAACCTTAACTTCGCGCTCTTTGACTTCCGCTTCTTTTTCCTGTTTCATGATATTGGCTTCGGCTGCCACGCGCTCTTGTTCACGACGTTGCACTTCTGCCTCAATCCCTTTAGCGGCATCTGCTTTTGCTTGGGCAATATCTGCTTCTTGCTTGAGGGCTGCTTGTTTGAGTTTTAATTCGTTTTGTTTTTGCGCGATTTCAAGATCGGCAGCGACGCGTTTGTCGTTAGCCAATTTATCTTGTTCTGCTTCGACTTCCTTGCGTTCGCGTTCTGCTTTGGCTTTGGCAATCAAGGCATCTTTCTTAATGGTTTCAACATTTTCAATCCCGAGGTTATCGATGACTCCCCCTTCATCAGAGAAGGATTGAACCGTAAAGGCGATGACTTCTAGACCCATTTTAGCCAAGTCTGGCGCTACGTTGTCTTGCACTTTTGAGGCAAACTCTTGACGGTCATTGACCATCTTACGGAGCTCCATCTGACCGATCACTTCCCGCAGATTTCCTTCCAAAACATCTTGGACAGAGTTGGAAATATCTGTCGTATTCCAGTTCAAGAAGTTTTCTGCAGCCCGGGCAATCATTTCATCGGTTGTACCAATTTTTAATTTAACAGCTGCATCGGCACGGACGTTAATGAAGTCCAATGTTGGGACTGCTTCTGACGTCCGAACATCTGTCGAGAATTGCTCAATATCAAGATAAGAGCGTTGTTCGACAAAGGGAATCATAAAGCCAGCTTTCCCACGCAAGTGACGTTGTTTCCGAAGACCGGTAATGACCACGACTTCGTTGGGTTTAGCATTGACATACCCTTTGACCAACAAGATCAATACAAGAATGGCTACGATTACAACAGTAATCAACCAACCTGGAATAAATAAAGTATCCATACTTTTTCTCCTTTTTTAGAGGTCTCCCCTCTGTTATTTATTAATCCTAGTATATCAAAAGAAGGCCTTTCCTCAAAGAAAAGACCTGTATTTATGTCTAAATTTATCAAATGCAATCTCTAGCTTATTCTTCGTCAAACAAGCCATTTAGACCGGCGAAAGGACTGTTTTCTTCTTTCTTAATCGCTTGAGCGGCTTGGTATTCTTCTTCGGATAGGATTTTCCAATCATTGCCTTCGATAAAACCTTGTCCAGCCTCTTCTTCTGGAGTAAGAACCTTGAGGGGAATATTGAGCAGGATATTATCCGCTACACTCTCACTCAGGTCAATCTTCCCACCTTCGATTGGAAGGATCAAGTCTTCCTCTAGGGCCTCGATATCTGCGTCAGACTGTACATCCTCCGCAAACACCTCTGTTACAGGATAGCTCTCTTGAAGCTCGACAGGCTCCATGCTTCGGCTAGATGCCAAAACGATGGTGTAGCTCAACTGGTAATCCAAGATATAGAGGCCTGTATCATAGGCTACTCGTCCTGTCGCTGTCACATTCTTTAAATCAAGAATTTCTGGATTACGCTTTTGCAATTCCTTGAGCAAATCCAACTCTTGATCAAAAGCTAGTCCTTCAGGATTTTTACGGATTTCTTGTGTAAATAGGTTCATTCTTTTGTCCTCAAATCTTCTAGATACTACTAGTATATCATGAAGCTGCCCCTCAACCAAGAAGTCTCCTCAAAAATTTGTTATAATCATGAAAAAGATACAGTAACTAGGCCAATTGGTGTTGTACACAAGGTCCCACCATCTCTTGGACAAAAGAGGGTCACTGGCTAGGGCATTGAGCAATGTTAGATAGAGGAGAATTCATGAAAGAAATCGGAGCAGTTTTTCGGCAAATACGTGAAAGTCGTCACATCTCTTTAGAGGAAGCTACGGGTGGCGAATTTTCGCGCTCTATGCTGTCGCGATTTGAAAGAGGAGAAAATGACCTGACCACGCAACGGTTTTTTCAGGCCCTTCAACAGATCAAAACCAGCCTCAGTGAGTTTTCTCATCTAGCTGGAATCGATCAGCACTCTTTTATTCCCAAATTGTTGAAAGAGCACTATGAAAACATGAGCTTGGAACACGACCAAGCCTTGTACCAAACTTACCAGCTAGCCTATCAGAAACATCACAAAAAAGAAGACCTCTTAGCCAGCATTATTCTCAAGGCCCAAATGCTTGGCTTCTATCCTGAGGTGGAGCTCACCGCTAGCCAAGAGGAACTGGATTTCCTCCATGATTATCTCTTCTCTGTCATGATCTGGGGAAATTTTGAATTGAACCTGTTCTCTCTGACCTCTCCACTTTTCTCTAGTCGCCTCTATCGACAATACACAGAGGAGTTGGTCCAAAGGGAGGATTTCAAGCTTCTCCTAGATTCCTCTCGTCCTGCCCTTAACTCTATTTTTCTTAATGGCTTCTTTCTGGCCATTAGTTCAAATGAATTTGAAGATGCAACCTATTTTGATCAGTTGATCAAGGACCACTTTTACTCCGAAAATGAAGCCTACCATCGGACGGTTTATCTCTACGCCAAAGGAGAATTTCTCTATCGAAAGGGAGAAAAAGAAATCGGTCTTGAAAAGATGGAACAGGCCATCCAGGTTCTCTCTATTCTGGATTGTAAGGACAGTGCCAACTACTACAAACAGGGCCTGCAAGAACTGATCAATAAATCCTAAAAACTCACAGATCTACTCTGTGAGTTTTTGTTGAAAATATGCAACATTAATTTTTTCTTGCTTTTTAGGTTTACAATAGGACTATCAAGTAAAGAAAGAAGGTTCTTCCCATGATGACCAAACTAAAAAACCACTTCCTCCGCTTTCTTCTCTCACATACTAGCGTCTATCTGAAGGATCAGAAGCTAGCTCTTTCAGAAGAGGAAAAATTGGAGCTCTTCAAACAGATCGTTCGATCCATCAAACAAGTCCTACCCACTAATCACGTGAAGGAGGAAAGCTTATGAAACTCTTAGTCCGTAATAAAATTTTTGCCTTACTCAGCCTTTCTCGCTTTTTGAATACTCTCGGTGTTGCCATCTACAATCTGGTCTTTGTGGTCTTTGCTGCCAGCATGCCACAGCCGAGCCTAGCAGTTGGAATTGCTAATCTCATTGTATTTATTCCTAGCCTCTTTACCATTTTTGTCGGGATGAAGGCTGACCGTACGAAGAAAAAAGCTAACTGGTTGATCCGCATTGGCTATCTTCAAGCCATCCTCTTCATCCTTATTGCTCTCATGACCAAGATTCCGGGTTACCTAGCCTTTTCGATTGTTTGCTTTTTAAACATTGTTTCAGATTGTTTGAGCGATTATCGCGGGGGCCTACAACTCCCCATCATGAAAAAGAACATCTCTAGCGAGGATTTGATGGAGGCCTATTCCTTCAACCAACTACTTAGTATGGTCTGTTCGATTTCTGGACAAGCTCTAGGAGTTTGGCTGCTAGCTATCAGCCATCAAAATTTTGCCCTGGTCGCTTCGATCAATGCAGTGACTTTTCTCCTGTCTTCTACCTGTCTCTTGATTAGAAAAAAGCAGCTGACACATGATCCCGTCATTGAGCCCAAAAGTAAGAATTCTTTGGTACACGAATGCCAAGAGATGTACCAGAACGCCAAAAGTATTTTTGCAGATGAGGAGGTCCACCACTTTGGCAAGTTGCTCTTCTCATTGGTTCTCATCAATGCCTTAGGGGGATCCATCTCTGGCATCTACAATTTGCAACTGCTTCACTCCCCCTTCTTTCAGTTGAGCTTTAGCCAATCGCTCTTGATTTTAGAGGCAGTGACTATTTTAAGCATGGTCTGGGCTAGCCTGACACCCCATGACTATTTTTCCAAGCAATCGCTCCACCATATCCTCCTGTGGATCGCAGGTGGGCTGACCCTGCTTGGTCTCACAAATATCCTGATGCACTGGGACATTCTTTCCCTTCTACTCATCACTTTCCTTGGTTATCTTGTAGCAAAAATCAACCCAAAAGTTTCCAGCCTTTTAATGAGCAAATTACCCGCTGAAAAATTAGCTTCTACCTCTAGCTTTTTGGGACTGATGGTCAGCTTTGCCATGCCACTTGGGACAGCTCTCTTTTCTAGTCTAGCTATCTGGAGCCTTTCCCTAGCGTGGGGGATCTTTGCCATCCTTGGTTTCACTACCCTCCTCATATCTAGGAAATAAAAAATCCACCGTTTGGTGGATTGAGCTTGAGGACAAAGTCATCTTAAAAACTTTCCTTAGGTGAGTACGGACGTCAGCGAACTTCGAAGAAGTTCCATGACTAATTATTGAGCCTAAGGTCTCAATAATTCCGAGTGCCTGAAACTAAATAGCTTCAGGCACTTTTCTCACGGCGGAAAGTTTCAATAGATGAGTTAATAATTCTAAAGAATAAATTTCTTTTATTTGTATAGAATTTATTAGATTTATAAAGAAAAACAGTTTTCCCACACTCTCAATCCTGCTAATGATGGATTTACTTTACATATTTCTTAATCTTTCAACCCGCTCGGCAATGGGTGGGTGGGTATAAAAGAGCTTTTGAAAGCCGGATTCCTTTTTGGGATCGTTGATAAAGAGAGCACTACTTGCACTATCAACTTCTCGCTGCATGGGTGCACTATGATCCAGTTTTAAAAGAGCATTAATCATCCCTTGAGGATTTCGTGTCAATTCGACACTTGAAGCATCCGCTAAAAACTCCCGTTGACGAGAAATGGCTAACTGTACCAAGGTCGCCGCTAATGGAGCTAATACGATAGCAATCAAGGAAAGAATCAGAATAATAATTTCTAAACCACTGCCCCCTTCTCGATCATCATCCCGTCTACGGCCACCGCCCCACCACATCATCCGTCCTCCAATACTAGAAAGCATGGTGATGGCACTAGCAAGGGCAACCGCAATCGTGGAGATACGGATATCGTAATTGCGAATATGGCTGACTTCGTGTCCAATGACTCCCTCCAATTCCTCACGATTCATCACAGCTAGAAGACCTGTCGTTGCTGCAACAGCCGCGTTTTGAGGATTGGACCCTGTCGCAAATGCATTCATGGACGGATCGTCTACAATATAGACACGGGGCATAGGAATCTGAGCCACCATGGCCATGTCTTGGACAACATGGTAGAGTTGAGGAGCTTGATCTTCTGTCACCTCGCGTGCACCATTCATCCGCATCACAACTTCCGTTGATTGAAAAATCATGCTAAAGGCATAGATGCCACCAATAATCAAAGCAAGGATGACGCCACCAAGAGAGGATCCTAACCAGAGGTAGCCGACGGCTGCTCCGATGAGGGCCAAGAGTATGAAAAAAGCAATAAGGAGAATCCAGGTTCTCCTTTTATTGCTTGCAATTTGGTCAAACAGCATATTAGTCTCCTAATCCGCTAAAGTCCACCTTTGGTACTGCTTTTTCTTCTTCAGGCACTTGAAGGAATTCGGCTTGTCTGAAGCCAAACATTCCAGCAATCACATTTGTTGGAAATGTTTCCAATTTCACATTGTAGTTGCTTGTCACACTGTTGTACAATTGACGGGCATAAGAAATTTTATTTTCTGTATTGGTCAATTCTTCTTGCAATTGCATGAAGTTGGTGTTAGCTTTCAAGTCTGGGTAATTTTCAGCCACCGCAAAGATGCCTGCTACTTGGCGTGAAAGAGCATCACTGGCTGCCATTGCTTCTGCAGGTGAAGAAGCTTGCGCTACTTGTTGGCGAAGTTGAGTCACTTTTGCTAGTGTATCTCCTTCGTACTTGGCATAGCCTTTAACGGTTTCGATCAAGTTTGGAATCAAGTCATTCCGACGTTTCAATTGCACATCAATTTGACTCCATGCTTCACGAGTTTGCATGCGGCTTTTCACCAAACCGTTGTAAACTCCTACTACAATCAACACAAGGACCACAATGATCCCAAGAATAATCCAAATCATTTTATTGAATTCCTTTCATTTCTTTCTACCAGTATATCAAATTTCCCTTATTTTGTGGTAAAATAAAAGCATGAAACCAGAAGAATTTTATGTCCGTTTAGCCGATCTCGGCTTTCCATTAACTGATCGTCAAAAAGAGCAATACGAACGCTATTTCGAGCTCCTCGTGGAATGGAATGAAAAGATTAATCTCACTGCCATCACCGAAAAAGACGAAGTCTATCTCAAGCATTTTTATGATTCTATCGCACCCATTTTACAAGGTTTGATCGAAAATCAACCCATCCGTCTCTTGGATATCGGAGCTGGTGCTGGCTTTCCCAGCCTACCAATGAAGATCCTATTCCCTGAGCTGGATGTGACCATCATTGATTCCCTCAATAAGCGGATCAATTTTCTCCACTTGCTGGCTGAAGAGTTGGGCTTAAGTGGAGTTCATTTCTACCATGGACGTGCGGAGGACTTTGCACAAGACAAGGCCTTTCGTGCCCAATTTGATATCGTAACTGCCCGCGCGGTTGCCCGTATGCAAGTCCTCTCTGAACTGACCATCCCTTATCTGAAGGTAGGAGGACGACTTCTTGCTCTCAAGGCCAGCAATGCTCCAGAAGAGTTGGAAGAAGCCAAAAATGCCCTTAACCTGCTCTTTAGCAAGGTTGAAGACAATCTACAGTATGAATTGCCAAACGGGGATCCACGCTATATCACTGTTGTAGAAAAGAAAAAAGAAACCCCCAATAAATACCCAAGAAAAGCAGGCATGCCCAATAAGCGGCCATTGTAGTAAGATACAAAGTGCTAAGAGGATAAAAGTCAAATATGAGGCTGGGACAAAAGTCCTAGCCTCTCAGTTATCTTTGAATTGTCGAGCAAGACGCAGCGGTTGACTGGGCTCTACTACGCTGATTTCATCAGCTTTTACAGCCCTACACAACTGTGCGGAGGTGGGGCGACGAAATCGAATTCTAACGAATTACCGATTTCTGTCCCACTCTCTTTTTTATTTTTGTTTCAATTCTGTTCGCAGGGCTTCTTGTTGCTCTTTTGTCAGATGAACCCCCTTACTTGCAACAATCTGGCTAGAGACTTTATTGGCAAAGCTTAAGGCTTGTGCGATATCTAAGCCTTCTAATCGGGCGGACAGAAAAGCTCCGACATGGCTATCCCCAGCACCTACTGTATCGACAACTTCTGTTGGAAAACCTTCTGCCTCATACCAGTTGCCATCATAGGCAACCGCTCCTTTTTCCCCCAAGGTGACGATCACTAATTGCCCCGTTCTCTGATACAAACGTTCGATGGCTGGCTGGATCTCTCTACACCCAGAAAAAGCCAGTGCTTCAGCCTCATTAACATGGAGAATCGGATGCAGATCATAAATTGCTTCCAGTCGATCTTTGGGAATCATGAGTCCGCGTGGTCCTGGTGCGAAAATCACCTGGCCTTCTAATTGCGAAACAGACTGCACCAATGCAAGACCGGTTGGCTCCTCAACTTCAAGGCCACACAAGTAAATGTAATCAAACGGATCTGTCTCGATCTCTTTTAGCCACTCTGCTCGGAAGCTATACTCCACTCCGTGATCTGATAAGAAGGTCCTCTCACCATCAGACTCTACAAAGCAATAACAGCACCCATTGGCCCCTTCTAATGAGATGCTAGAGGAAATCCCTAATTGTTTTAGCTCTCTCCGAATAAAATCACCATACATCCCAGAACCAACAGGCGAGACAAACTGGTAGGGTTGCGACAAAAAATGAAGAATATTGACGACATTAAAGGCACAACCTCCCACAGACCATTGTTGGTGATCAATATGGGCATCTCCTTCACGACTCGGCAAACGATCCAAGTAGATCATCACATCACAAACGGTAGAACCAATAATTAACGCAGCTGTCATCTTTTTCTCCTTACTTTGCCTTCTATTATACCAGAGGAAACATAAAAAACAACCAATCCCTTGTGGAGTGGTTGCTTCTCTTTTTAGTCACGATAAACGGGTTGAGGGCCAAAGGTTTGGGAAACGGGCATGATTTCAATCCGGTTGACATTGATATGCTTAGGCTGTTGGATCAACCAAGCTACAGTATTCGCAATGTCTTCAGGCTGAATGGCATGGGCATCTCGATAGAGAGCTTCTACTCGTTTTTCATCTCCTTTAAAGCGAACCGTCGAGAATTCAGTTCCTTCACAGAGACCAGGTTCAATATTGCTGACACGAATCTTCTTCCCTGCTAGATCTGCTCGAAGATTGAGGGAGAATTGCTTGACAAAGGCTTTGGATGCTCCGTAGACATTGGCTCCTGGATAAGGCACTGTTCCTGCCGTAGACCCCATATTGATGATATAACCGTCATTTCTTTCCACCATCTGGGGGAGGATTTGCCGGGTCAAATAGGTCAGACCGATAATGTTGGTCTGAATCATGGTCAACCAATCTACGATCTCTGCTTCATGAGCTGGAGCGAGGCCTAGGGCCAGACCAGCATTATTGACCAAAACATCAATTCTCTCCCAAGAAGCTGGCAAACTGGCAAGGGCATGATCCACCTGTGGGAGATCTGTTACATCCATTTGCAGGGGATAAAAGGTTTCTCCCAGCTCTTCTTGAAGGACTTGTAATTTTTCGATGCGTCTAGCTGCACCAATCACCCGATGCCCATCGGCAACTAAGCGACGACAGATGGCTTGACCAAAGCCAGCAGAAGCTCCTGTTACTAATATTGTTTCTGACATGTGATTACCTCCAAGGATTATAGAAGCGACCTTGGTTTACCCAAATCAAGACGATACTTAAGACTACCATAAAGATTGACCCCAGGATAATCAAGTGATCACGAGTCGTCATCTCCTGATAGGTGTACCAGGTTCGTTTTTTATTTTTTCCAAAGCGTCGCAATTCCATCGCCGTAGAAATCGTTTCAATCCGCTCTAGAGAACTAAAAATTAAGGGAGAAATCATCTGAAGATTTCCCTTCACCCGCTGGACAAAGTTGGCTTTTTTGGACAACTCCAATCCTCTTGCTTCTTGGGAGAGCTTGATAATCTGGTATTCCTCTTGCACATCTGGAATATAGCGCAGGGTCAAGCTGACTGAATAAGCAATCTTGTAGGATACTCCTATCTGATTAAGACTCGAAGCAAATTGACTAGGATGGGTGGTCATCAGGAAAATAAGAGCCAAAGGAATGGTACAGATATATTTCAAAGTAAGGTTGAAAAGATAAAACAACTCTTGAGCTGTAATGCTATAAGCTCCTAAACCATCTAGAAGAACTGTTTTTGCTCCATAGATTTCTACCCCATATTGGGGGGCAAAAAGATAGACCATCAAGACATTGAGAAGGGCAAAAGCTAAGGCAAAACTCAGAACAAAAGAGATGTCTTTCAAACGAATGCCTGAGGTTGCAAATAAGGCGAGGGCACCCAAACCAATGACCAACAACAAGCGAGTATCGTAACTCAACATGGCAGCTAATGATACCAACAATAAGAAAAGAAGCTTGCTAGCGCCTGAAAGGCGATGCAGAAAGCTGGTTCCGGCATGGTAGCCGACTAAGCGATTATTCATGACCTTCCCCCTTCTGATTCATATAAAACTGGGTCAAGGCAAGAGGATCGACACCAAGTCGATTTGCCAAGGCGAAAATAGACGTTTCTTTCAAATTAGCCCGTCTCAAAATTTCTGGTTGGGTCAAGAGCTCTGCCGGTGTCAAATCAGCCAAAACCTGCCCATCCATAACCACGACTGCCCGGTCGGAATAATCTAGCATGAGCTGCATATCGTGGGTAATCATGACAATGGTATGCCCCTTTTGCTGGAGTTCATCAAGGAAATCCATAATTTCTGTATAGTTTCGTTGATCCTGGCCTGCCGTCGGTTCATCCAGTACCAAAACCTCAGGCCCCAATACTAAAATCGAAGCGATGGTCACCCGCTTCTTCTGACCATAAGATAGAGCAGAAATTGGCCACTTACGAAATTCGTAGAGACCACAGGTTTTCAAGGCTTGATGGACACGATTTTCAATCTGGTCCTCTGGGACATTTCTCAAGCGAAGACCGAGAGCTACCTCATCAAACACCATGGTCGATGAAATCATCTGGTTAGGATTTTGCAGGACATAACCTACTCGCTCTGCTCGCTCCTTGACACTATCACCCTTGATATCCTCTCCCTTTGAGAAATAGGTTCCTTCCGTTTGGATGAAGCCACAAATCGCCTTAGCAAGGGTAGATTTTCCAGCCCCATTTTTACCGACAATCGCTAGCCGTTGGCCTTTTGGAACGGTTAAAGAAAGATCTTTAAGAATAGGCTGGCTTTCTCGATAGGCAAAGTTCAAATGACCAAGCTCTAAAATTGCTTCTGCCTCTGCACCTTTTTCAAAATGTGGAGTTGGAATTTCCACTGATAAATCTTCAAGTGGTATTTTTTCTACGTTATCCAAATTCGGTAGCTTGCTGATATCCTGGCCTAACTGGCGAAGCGTTGTTAAATAGAGGGGTTCCCGAATCCCATTTTCAGTCAGCAGTGTCGTTCTCAACAACTCATCTGGCTCCCCATTAAAGAGGACTTGCCCTTGATTGATCAAGATGACTCGATCAATGGGACGATAAAGCACATCCTCCAAACGGTGTTCGATGATAATGGTGGTCGTCCCCTGTTCTTCATGAATCTGATCGATCAGATCAATAATATCCTGACCCGACTTGGGATCTAGATTAGCCAGTGGCTCATCAAAAAGCAGGATTGGACTTTCGTCGATCAGGACGCCAGCTAAGCTCACCCGCTGTTTTTGCCCACCGGATAAATCTTGAGGCCGATGGTCCAAGAGCTTACTCAAATCTAAGCGCTCCGCCCAGCTGTGAACCCGAGATTTCATGCTTTCCGGTTCCACCATGTCATTTTCAAGGGCAAAAGCCAAGTCTTCTGCTACACTAAGACCGATAAACTGGCCATCCGTATCCTGTAAAACCGTACTGACCAAGTGAGATTTTTCATAAATACTACGATCAAAGGCTTCTGTCCCCTGAATGAGAAATTGCCCACTACTGGTTCCCTTATAGATATTGGGAATAATCCCGTTTAGACACTGACCAATGGTTGACTTACCAGAGCCAGATGGTCCCACAATCAGGACCTTTTCCCCCTCGTAGATGGTCAGGTTAATCCCCTTTAAGGTCGGCTCAGACTGGGCCTTATACTGGAAGGAAAAATCCTTCAATTCGATGATTGCTTCTTTCATTTAGTTTGCCTTTTCCCATAAGAGCGCAAATTGAATGGCCAACTCCGCGATTCGGTCCTTGCCATCTAAGTCCTCATGACTAGATAAGGTTCGGATATCCCATTTTTCTTCAGAGAGGTGGTCCGCCGCGTAGAAAAAATGGCAGAGTTCAAAGCCCCGAAAAGCTGCTAATGCCGCCACTGCCGAACATTCCATATCCACACAGATGGCTCCTGCTTCCTTTCGACGTTTCATCTTGTCGATGGTTTCCCGATAGGGAGCATCGGTCGTCCACACTTTTCCTGACTGATAAGAAACCTTGTGACTGTCCAGAAAAGCTTGGAAGAGAGGAAGGCTTTCCTTATTTACTTCCACTTCATCACTAGCCGGAAGATAGTGGTAGCTGGTCCCTTCATCCCGAAGAGCTGCTGTTGGAATGATGATGGAGGTCGCTTCAATATCCCTGTCCAAAACCCCACAAGTCCCAAAAAGAACGAGTTTTTCCATCCCAAATTGAATCAAATCCTCAATAATTCCCACACAGGAAGCTGCCCCAACGGGCGCATTAAAGGCAGCGATCTGTTGGTCTCCGATAGTGATCCCATAAACGAGAACTTCAAAGTTGGCCATGGAGGTTCTTGTGATGACCTCATGTTCATAATTTTCAAGTAGGCGCGCAAAAGTTACTCTTGAAAAGCAAGAGATGACTACTTTAGGAAATCCTTCAATTGGTTTGTGTAAGTCTTGTGGATTAATAATAGCCTGTCGGTTGGCGTCAAATTCTTCTAACAGCATTTCGTGCACCTCTTTCATTCTACTTCTAGTCCCCTATTATACCACAATTAGCCTAGTCATTGGTTTTTGATCAAAGGTAAGAGTATAAAAAAGAACTGCTCCCAGACGTTAGATTTTTCGGATCAAGTGTCGGAAGGACAGTTCACTGCAATATTTTTTACTTATTCTCCAATTGTGCTAATTCTAGCAAGCGTTCTTTGGACAATTTTTTGATTTCAATTTGACTAGCATCAAGCAGCTGGAATTCATCTGGCTCTAAGGCCTCCAGTAAGTCCTTCAGAGCAAGAGAACCAATTGGATGGTAATTTTCTGGCTTACCCGGATCTCCCTCGATCGCTACCAATAGCACCCGCCAATCAATGATACCCGCTAAGCCCACGATTTCTACATATTCTGCAGGAACATGTGGCACCCGTGGCAAGACTGTATCCGTATCTTCTGTCAAGCTATAGCTGGCTAAGAAGGCTCCTGTCTCCTCCTGTTGATAAAAACGGACTTGACTGAAATAAGCTGCATTATATTGAATCTTCTTGATAAAGGCAGAGTAGGCTTCTAGGGGATGGACATGGTTCAAGACTTCCTGCACTGTATCCCGATCCAAATAGACCGGATGAGCGAAGCCTTGTACTTCAAACTCTTTTAGATCTTTTTCTTTTGTCAAATTCCCCAGCGTTTCTAGGATAACGACTTCATAATCAAAATGGAAAATAGAATCTGGAGTATAGCTCACGCCGTCGCTAGCCACAATCTCCGTTCCTAATACTTCTGCGAGGCGACTGATCCAGCGAAGGGCCAACTGCCAATCTTCTTCTATCGCAAAAGAGGGCACCTGAATCTGATAAGACTCTTCCTCATCAAAATAGCGTAACTGCAGAGGAAGACCGCTCTTACCAAATACGATACAGTTCAAGCCTTCAAAATCATTTAAGGGACGATGAAGGGTGGCAGGATCATAGTTGTAAGTTGTTAACCCTTCAACTAATTTAAGAACTTCCTGTGCTGCGAGTACTTTCTGATAGCCAAATAAGCTCTTTTTATTTTTGATTGAAAACACGATACTCATTTGTTTTCTCCTTTGTGAAATCGCTTACCTAAAGTATAGCACAATTTTCAATCAATTTCCATATAAAAACAGCCTGAGCTTTCAGACTGTTTGTTTCCATTATGCAGGTGCTCCATCAAGCGTCTCACCGATAACGGCCAAACGCTCAGCAACCTCTGCTTGTGACAAGTTGTGTTCTTCAACATAACGATTGCGAGGGTGAACCCGGCACTCATGTGAGCAGCCACGGAGGTACTTGTCTTCGTTTTCTTCTGAGGTCAAGATGCGACGGTTACAGAAAGGATTTCCACAGTTGACATAGCGTTCGCATGGTGTTCCATCAAACCAGTCTTTTCCGACAACGCTTGGATCGACATGGTTGACATCGACTGCAATCCGCTCGTCAAAGACGTACATTTTCCCATCCCACAGTTCGCCTTGAACTTCTGGGTCTTTCCCGTAAGTGGCGATTCCGCCATGCAATTGACCGACATCTTTGTAGCCCTCACGCACCATCCAGCCTGAGAATTTCTCACAGCGGACTCCACCAGTACAGTAGACGACAACACGCTTGTCCATGAATTTTTCCTTGTTATCACGAACCCATTGTGGCAATTCACGGAAGTTGCGGATGTCAGGACGAATAGCGCCACGGAAGTGACCAAGATCGTACTCGTAGTCATTCCGAGTATCAAGGACAACGGTATCTTCGTCGAGAAGAGCTTCTTTAAACTCTTTTGGTGACAAGTAAGCACCTGTTATTTCAAGAGGATTGATATCGTTATCGAAGTTATCATCTTCTAAACCAAGGTGGACAATCTCTTTCTTATAACGTACAAACATCTTCTTGAAAGCTTGCTCTTCTTCCTCATCAATCTTGAACCAGAGGTCTTCCATCCCTGGAAGGCTGTGAACGTAGTCCATGTATTTTTGCGTTGTTTCGTAGTCACCAGATACGGTTCCGTTAATCCCTTCATCAGCGACTAGGATACGACCTTTAAGGCCGATTGATTTACAGAAGGCCAAGTGATCAGCCGCAAATTGTTCTGCATTTTCAATGGGGGTATAGAGGTAGTAGAGTAAAACACGAATAGGTTTTGCCATAAGATTCTCTTTTCTAAGATTAAATTATCAGAATTTTTCATTCAACTATACCAGTATACTCCCCCAAGAAAGCGAATGCAATTTATTTGACCGAAAAATAAAAGCCTGGGGTTCCAGACTTTTTTACGACAAAAATAAGGTTTCAACTAATTACTCTTCCTTTTCCATCTGATCCAGATAGGCTTCATAGCGTTTTTTCTCAACTTTTGCAAGGAGCATTACAAGGGTATTCATCCCCCATACAATCGGAAGATTCAGTAAAAAGGTAATAGGAAGTACTAGTAAGAATTTTGAATGGAAGGGATTGGCCTGATAGACAGCCTGGTTTAATTGAAAATTTTGAGCCCAGATGAACAAGGAGAGAATTGAGGTTACTGCTACAATTCCCGTCACATTTAGATAGCTATAACTGATAAATCTCACACCCAATCGTTGACAACGAACAGAATAATACAATCCTGAGACGATGAGTAAGGCTACCACCATGATTGGACTGAGCCCCACCTTAGATGTAAAAATGGATCCCACACTAAAAACAGTTAAGGCAAGGAAAAGAAAACCGGCTGTCTCAGCACCAGCCTTATTAGCTAAGCCTTCTTCTCGTTCATCTATGATTTGTTTGTTCAGCAATTGTAATCTCATTGCTTCCTCCTTATTCTTCATCCTCTAACTCTGCCTCTATCTTCTCTTGTTTTTTCCGATTGATAAGAGCAAGTGGTTTTTCAAGCAGATCTGTCAGGAGGGCAAAGACGAGAATTTCTAATAAAATTTTGACCAGATACTTGGGACTCAAGATAAAGCTCGTTACTTCTCGTTTTCCAATCACATCCATAGCTGTCACAAGCACAGCAAAGAATAGACCTGATCCTAGGCGACTCAACCAGCTATCTTTTTCTAACATATCTCGAACATCAATCCCTGAACTGATCCTTCTCACAAAGGCATAGCCTCCCATGGCAATCAGAAGGAACATCTCAGGGAGATAAGCGACGAGGTCTAAGTCCAGGATACTGGATTTCACAAAGGCGGATAGGGCAATAAAGCAGGTCATGCCAAGGACAAGTTCTCCTGCGATTTTTCCATCAAGTAGCATGGTCCGTTCATCTTTTACAATTGGTTCTTTCTTTTGTTTCATATGTTTCCTCTTTCTATGTTAAAACTGTTACTCCCAGAACAGTTGATCCAACGTCTTATCCAAGGTCTTACAAATGGCAAGGCAAAGGCTGAGGGTCGGATTGTATTTCCCTGCCTCAATCAGGCCAATGGTCTGGCGTGTCACCCCGATGGCATCTGCAAGATCCCCCTGGGTCATATCATGCTCGACCCGGGCCATTTTTAATTTGAGATTTTTCGCCACATGCTTTTCCTTTCTTGTTTTTATAGCTTTATTATACACTATATTTTCTATTTTGCAATATATATATGACATTTTGTAAAAAATATTTTTTACAAAACAAAAAAGAGGCTGGGACAAAATGTACTGACCCCAAAAAGTTAGACAAATAATT
>NZ_KV794421.1:95129-122000 GCF_001808745.1 Streptococcus sp. HMSC057G03 | reverse complement strand
AGGTCGGTGGTTCGAGTCCACTCGTGCCCATTTTGGAGAATTACTCAAGAGGCTGAAGAGGACGGTTTGCTAAATCGTTAGGTCGGGTAACCGGCGCGGGGGTTCGAATCCCCCATTCTCCGTATAATTTCCAAGTTTGAGATGTCATCTCAAACTATTTTTTATATTTTTGAAGGTTTTGTCTATGTTCTTGAATCGATTCTTTAAAATTTTTAGTTTTGTGTTTGTTTTAACTGTTTCAGGAATTTTATTTCTTTTTCCATCTGTTAGAACTTCGATTATTTTAAAATCTTCTGATATATTAGCTATTGTTGATAAGGCAGTATCGATACCATTTGTTGTTGTGGAATCTAAGGCAAAGGATTTAAAGAATTTATCTGAATTAAATGATGAAAACCGTTCGTTAAAATCACGTCTTTATCAAAAGGATATTGACCAGTCAAAACTTAACCGTTTGGAATCAGAAAATAGAGAATTAAAGGATTTGATGTCAATCAAGAATTCTGTATCGGGTTCTAAACAAGTCGTTAGTGAGATTATTGACCGTAATTATGGTTCGTGGGATCAGGAATTTGTTATTGATAAAGGTAGTTCAGATGGAATTTCTGATTCTATGTTTGTTCTTTCGTCTGGTGGCGTCATTGGTGTGGTAGAAAGTATAGAAAAAAATTCTAGCAAAGTGAAATTATTAGTCGAAGATACTATTTCTTCACAACACCTGACGTTTAAAATCGAGAGTCAAGGTCAATCTATTTTTGCTTTATTAAATGGTTATGACGAGAAGACAGGTGAGTTTCGGTTGTTGCAAATTGGAGATCCAGTTGAAATTAAAAAAGGATCTCTGGTTTCAACAAGTGGTTTAGGAAAATATAAGAGTAGTGACTTACCTCTTGGTACAGTGACTTCTACTCAAAAGGCATCTGATCAGTTAGGGCAAGAAATTCGTGTGAAACCAAAGGCTAATTTAGATGTCAATCGTTATGTACTATTGATTGGAGAGTAGTGTGAAAGTCATACGTAAGTACCATTTTTTCCCTTTAATCTTATTCTTATCTTTATTTGTTGACGGCCAAATCTCTTTTCTTATTTCTCGTTTCAGTCCAAGCTCCTTTGAACCTACTTCATTTTTATTCCTATATGGTTTTATGTTGTTGAGTCTCTATTTCTCTGAGATAGCTAGTATTTGGTGGGGAGTCTTCTTTGGTTTTTGTTTTGATGTGTATTTTTTACGCACTATAGGAATTGCCTTTCTAGTCTTCCCTTTGTTACAGGTGATTTTTTATCGGTGTAATCAGATTATTTTGGTCAATCGATTGACTCGTTTTTTTACATTTTTATTAATGATTCTAATATTTCAGATTTCAACCAATCTTCTTCTGATTATTTTTATTGGTATAAAATTCAACTGGATTACTCTCATTATCCATCAAATTGCGCCTAGTTTAATTTTGAATGTGGTTCTAATGATCGTATTACAGCCTTTACTTGAAAAGATTTATTTATAAACTCGAAATAAAAATGTAACAATAGCGTAATATAAATTTTCAAAAAATTTGTTATACTAGTTAGTGTCTTATTAGAAAGGGAAAATTTATCTAATGAAGAAAAAATTATTTGCCACAATCTTATTGAGTACAGTTGCTTTATCACAAGGTGCTGTTGTAGCAGGTGTATCAGCTGACTCAACAGATGATAAGATTGCTGCTCAAGATAACAAAATCAATAGTATTAATCAACAACAACAAAGTGCACAAGCTCAGGTAGATCAAATCCAAGGTCAAGTATCTGAAATTAAACAACAACAAGAAAATCTTCAAGCTGAAAATGACCGTTTGAATGAAGAATCTGAACGATTGTCAGCTGAGATCGATGAGTTGTCAAAAAATATTGTTGCTCGTCAAGAATCACTTGCAAATCAAGCACGTAGTGCTCAAACAACTGGAACTGCAACAAGCTATATTAATGCGATTGTTAGCTCTGGATCTTTGACAGAAGCTATCTCACGTATTTCTGCTATGAATGAAATTGCAGATGCTAACAACAAAATGTTGCAAGAGCAAAAACGTGATAAAGAAGATATTGCACAAAAACAAAAAGAAAACAACGACGCTATCAATACTGTTATTGCAAATAAACAGCAATTAGAAGATGATGCGCAAGCTTTGTCAACTAAAGAAGCTGAGTTGAAAGTGGCACAATTGAATTTGGCAGCTGAAAAATCATCTGCTGAAAACGAAAAGAACGCTTTGTTGCAACAAAAAGCTGAAGCTGAAAAAGCAGCGGCAGCAGCGGCAGCAGCTGAGGCAGCTTACCGTGCAAAACAAAAAGAACAACAAGCAGCTGTGAAAGCTTCTGCTAATACAACTCTTCAAGCACAAGTTCAGGCAGCAGCACAAACACCTGTTGCAACACCAGCGGCTGCACAAACTCAAGCAGCAGCTCAACCTGCTGTTCAAACTCAAGCAGCAGCAGCTCCAGCAGCTCCAGCAGCAACTGTTTCTCGTCCAACTTATAGTACATCTGCATCATCTTATCCAGTTGGTGAATGTACATGGGGTGCGAAGACATTGGCTCCATGGGCTGGCGATTACTGGGGCAACGGTGGTCAATGGGCTGCAAGTGCAGCGGCTGCTGGATTCCGTACAGGATCTCAACCACAAGTTGGTGCTATTGCATGTTGGAATGATGGTGGATATGGACACGTAGCAGTCGTTACAGCTGTTCAATCTACAACAAGTATCCAAGTTTCTGAATCTAACTATAACGGTATCCGTAGTATTGGTAACTACCGTGGTTGGTTCAACCCAACAACAGCTCAAGGTACTGTTACTTATATCTATCCAAACTAAGAATTAAAAAGAAGCAGGACAGTTGTTCTGCTTCTTTTTATGTGACTTTCAGTCCGTCTCGCTACGTTAGGTGCGAGACAAAAAAACTACCCGCTATGCGGGTGCGTATCGAAGGTTATTTGAGAGAATTTAGGTAGGGATAGATTTTGTAATTTCCATAAATTAATATTTGAATATTTGCTTAAAAAGCGATAAAATGATTACAGGAGAAATTTGTGCTGACTGTACAATATGGTTTTAGATTTTACTGGAGGAAATCATGTCATTTTCTGATTTAATGCTCTTTGCTTTGTCGTCAAATCAAGAATTGGCTCAACGTGTGTCTCGCGAAATGGGACTACCGCTTGGAAAGTCAACGGTTCGTCAATTTTCTGATGGAGAAATTCAGGTTAATATTGAAGAATCAATCCGTGGGAAAGATGTTTATATTTTGCAATCCACTAGCTCACCGGTTAATGATAATCTTATGGAAATTTTGATTATGGTAGATGCCTTGAAACGAGCTAGTGCGCAATCTATTAATGTGGTGATGCCGTATTACGGCTATGCTCGTCAAGACCGGAAAGCTCGGGCTCGTGAACCAATCACTTCTAAGTTGGTAGCTAATATGCTTGAGGTTGCTGGAGTTGATCGTCTCTTGACAATTGATTTGCACGCTGCTCAAATTCAAGGCTTCTTTGATATTCCTGTTGACCACTTGATGGGTGCGCCTTTGATCGCCGACTATTTTGAACGTCGTGGGATGATTGGAAAAGACTATGTTGTTGTCAGTCCAGACCATGGTGGTGTGACTCGTGCTCGGAAATTGGCTGAATTTTTGAAGACTCCGATTGCGATTATTGATAAACGCCGGAGTGTCGATAAGATGAATACGAGTGAAGTGATGAATATCATTGGGAGTGTTGAAGGTCAAACTTGTATTTTGATTGATGATATGATTGATACAGCTGGTACAATCTGTCATGCGGCGGATGCCCTTGCTGAAGCAGGAGCTGTAGAGGTTTATGCAAGCTGTACGCACCCAGTTTTATCAGGTCCAGCGATGAACAACATTCAAAAATCAGCCATTAAGAAGTTGGTGGTATTGGATACGATTTATCTACCGGAAGATCGCTTGATTGATAAGATTGAGCAAATTTCGATTGCGAAACTCCTTGCTGAGGCTATTGTTCGCATTCATGAAAATCGTCCTCTTTCACCTCTGTTTGAAATCGGAAATGCCAAAAAATGTTAACAATAAGGAGGCTGAAAAACAGCCTCTTTTGTTTAGGAGGAAATACAAATGGGAATCAGACAATGGTGGCAAGCGCTAAAAAAAGAAAAGAAGCGAAAAGAACTAATTCGAGCGGCTCAAAAACTAGAAAACAAGGTGGATCCAAGTATACCGAAGAAGACTCTACCCAAAAATCGTGCGGTAAAATAGGAAATAATTGGAGTGGAAAAGAAGAGGGAACTGGTAAAATCAGGGAAGTTCTGTCTATTTCATAGAGAAACGATTGAGTAAAAGTGTCCAAAAACCGAAAAATTCTAATAGATGAGTATAATATATCTCTAATTCATAATTTTAGGGATCAAATAGAAAGAAATCTTAATTTTTTTTAAAAAAATTGATAAAAACTCTTGACAACAGAAATATATCCTAGTATACTAGTCATAGTTACGAAGTAACGAATATTTTTAAACTATAAAAGGAGATAAAACAATGAAAAAAGTTTTATTATCATCAGTAGCAGCTCTTGCAGTATTTGCAGCAGCAGCTCCAGCATTCGCAGCAGATACTACAGGACGTCCAGTTTATAAAACTGAAAAAGGTGGAGACACACCTACTTTAAGTGAACTTAAAGGTGAAGCAACTCCAGCCGCACCAGCATCTTCAGCCACAGAAAAACACCCAGGTGCTACTCAAGTTGACCCATCTATCGGCAAAGGTACTCCAGTTGATAAAAAAGGTGATGTTTCTACTGCAAACTACGATGGAAACAAATTTGCTGATACATCTAAAGAATTAACTGCTGTTCCAGCACCTGAATATTTCACTCAAGGTCTTGACCTATGGAATGGTAGCCAACATGGTACTTTCCGTACTGAAGAAGGTGTTCAAACAATCGAAGTTACAAACCCACATGATGGAACTAAATGGTTGGTAGATGTTCAGGTTAAAGCTGGAGCTAACACTCCTAGCGGATTCTACGCTACTGCAATTAGTGGTTCATTGCGTCCAGCATCTTCAGATGCTAAAGCAGCTGCTAAAGCAGCTGAAGAAAAAGCAGAAGCAGCTAAAGCAGCTAAAGCTGGTAAAGACGGTATGGCTTCATCTGCAAAAGCTGGTGAAAAATCACTTCCAAAAACTAGCGCAGTTAAATAATTTCTAATTAATTAGCTCATAAAAATATCACTGAGTCCTTGGGCTCAGTGTTATTTTTTAGATAAAATCATTTTGAGGAGATCGATTGAATGAAAAGAGCTGGAGAAAAAAAGTCAAATAAATTAGGTTTCGTAATTGCTGCCTTTGCGGCAGTCGTTGTGGTTGTAGTTGGATTCCTATTCTTCAATCCATTTGGTGGAAAGGCCTCTAATACGGCTAAGAAAACTGGAACTTCTGGAAGTAGTTCTTCTACCCAAGCTGTGAAGTATGAACCTAGTCAAGAAGAAAAAGATTACTTAAAGAATCGTTTTGCCCAATTAACTTCTGTGAACCCTGAAGCAATCGCTTATGTCTACGCACCGGGTACTGAATTGGATGAACCTGTTGTACAAACTGGTGATAATGCAACCTACTTAGATAAAACGTTTGATGGTGGTTATCAACCATATTTGGGTACTGTCTTCATGGATACAGATAATAAGAAAGATTTCAGTGACCGTTTGACCTGGTTGTTTGGTCATGCTCGTGGTAGTAAGGTTGGTGATCATCGTATGTTTAACGATGTCAACTACTATGACAAACAAGATTACTTTGATCAACACCCGTATGTTGTCATTGAGACACCTGAGCGCAAGTATTATTATGAAGCTATGTGCTTGGTCATTGTTCCTGAAACAACTGCTTTCTATCGTACTAGCTTTAAGGACGACAAAGACTTTACGACTCAGTTGAAGAAGGTCTATGAAGATGGTCAAACTAAGAATCCAAATATTAAAATCAAAGCATCTGATAAATACTTGGTATTGTCAACTTGTCGCGAAGAGGATGAAACGATTCGTTCAAACCTCTACCTTCGTCAAATTCCTGATTCAGAAATGAAGGATTTTGTGGCAAAACATGCAGATCAATTGACATATGTGGCAACACGTGGTCAACAATAATGACTTGAAAGACTTAGCATTGCTAAGTCTTTTTTGTATGGAAGGATTGTTGAAATGTCCTTTGATAGTGAGCAAAAGATGGGGATCTGGCTTGTTCTTTTGCGATGGGGTCCTATTTATAGTATAATGAATATAAGTGTTTTGGAGGTGTTCTATGGATTTAACGAAACGTTTTAATAAAAATCTGAATCGGATCGAAGTTTCTTTGATTCGTCAGTTCGATCAATCAATTTCTTCCATTCCTGGTGTCTTGCGTTTGACTTTGGGGGAACCGGATTTTACAACTCCTGAACATGTAAAAGAAGCAGGAAAGGCTGCCATTGATGCGAATTTTAGCCATTACACTGGGATGAGTGGTTTGCTGGCTTTGCGTGAGGCTGCGAGTCAGTTTGTGGCGGATAAATATGGTATTCACTATCGTCCTGAAGATGAGATATTGGTGACGATCGGTGCGACTGAAGCCCTATCTGCAACCTTGACAGCAATCTTGGAACCTGGAGATGTAGTACTTCTTCCAGCACCGGCCTACCCTGGTTATGAACCCATTGTGAATTTGGTTGGGGCGGAGATTGTCGAAATTGATACGACAGCAGATCGTTTTGTCTTGACTCCTGAAAAGTTGGAAAAGGCCATTCTAGAGCAGGGTGAAAAATTGAAGGCTGTTATTCTCAATTATCCAGCTAATCCAACGGGTGTCACTTATTCGCGCGAACAGATGGCGGAATTAGCTGCTGTCTTAAAAAAATATGAAGTCTTTGTGATTTGTGATGAAGTCTATTCAGAGTTGACTTATACTGGAGAGGCACATGTTTCTATGGCCTCCTTTATTCCTGAGCAGACCATTGTTATTAATGGCTTGTCTAAGTCTCATGCTATGACAGGCTGGCGGCTTGGTTTTATCTTTGCCCCTGCTGCATTGACGGCCCAACTCATCAAGAGTCATCAGTATTTGGTAACGGCCGCTGGCACCATGAACCAGTATGCTGCGATCGAAGCTTTGACGGAAGGTCGAGATGATGCGGAGCCGATGAAGAAGGAATATGTGAAGCGTCGGGATTATATTATCGAACAGATGTCCGCGCTTGGGTTTGAGATGATTAATCCAGATGGTGCCTTTTATATTTTTGCTAAAATCCCAACTGGTTATAATCAGGATTCCTTTGCTTTCTTGCAGGATTTTGCGCGTGAAAAAGCAGTTGCTTTTATTCCTGGTGCTGCTTTTGGTCAATATGGTGAAGGCTATGTGCGTTTGTCGTATGCAGCCAGCATGGAGGTTATCAAGGAAGCAATGAAACGCTTGAAGGAGTATATGGAAGAACATGCTGGAGTCAATTGAGACCCGGGGCATTGTGCTGTATAATCGGGATTTTCGTGAGGATGATAAATTGGTCAAGATCTTCACGGAGAAGTCAGGGAAGCGGATGTTTTTTGTGAAACATGCGGGAAAATCACGATTGAATCCCATGTTACAACCATTGGTAACAGCGGATATGTTGCTGAAAATCAATGATGATGGGTTGAGTTATATTGATGATTTTCAAGATGTGCAGGTTTATAAGAAAATCAATGCAGATCTTTTTGCCCTTTCTTATGCGACCTATGTTCTGGCGCTTGCGGATGCAAGTATTCAGGATAATCAGGTGGATCCGGCCCTGTTTGCTTTTTTGGAAAAGACCTTGTCTTTGATGGAAGAGGGACTGGATTATGAGGTTTTAACCAATATTTTTGAGATTCAGCTTCTATCACGGTTTGGGGTTGTCTTGAACCTGCATGAATGCTGTTTCTGCCATCGGGTTGGTCTTCCTTTTGACTATTCCTTCCGGTATAGTGGGGTCCTTTGTCCGGATCATTATGATCGGGATGAGAGACGTGCCCACTGGCATCCGAATGTTCTCTATTTATTGGATCAGTTTCAAGCAGTGCGATTCAGTGAGTTAGAGACGATTTCTCTACAAGCGGAGATGAAAACAGCTCTGCGTCAGGCAATTGATCAGTTGTATGAGGAGTATGTAGGGATCCATTTAAAAGCTAAAAAGTTTATCGATTCCTTGAGTGATTGGGGAGCGATTATGAAAGATTCATCTGGAGGTGAAACATGAAAAAAATTGCAGTAGATGCAATGGGGGGCGATAATGCACCTCAAGCCTTGGTAGAAGGTGTGAATCAAGCCATTCGTGATTTTGATGATATTGAGATTGTCTTATATGGCGATGAGGCAAAAATCAAAGACTATTTAACCGCAACAGAACGTGTATCGATTGTGCATACGGAAGAAAAAATCGATTCAGATGATGAGCCAACGCGGGCCATTCGTCGGAAAAAACAGGCTTCGATGGTCTTAGCTGCCAAGGATGTGAAGGCTGGTGAGGTGGATGCCATGCTATCTGCAGGAAATACAGGTGCTTTATTGGCAGCAGGCTTCTTTATCGTTGGCCGTATCAAAGGGGTGGAACGCCCTGGATTGATGTCCACACTTCCGACGGTTGATGGTCGCGGGTATGACATGCTAGACTTAGGGGCCAATGCGGAAAATACACCAGAGCACTTGCATCAGTATGCTGTGATGGGATCCTACTATGCTGAAAATGTTCGTGGGATTCAAAAACCTCGCGTGGGTTTATTGAACAATGGGACAGAAGCTAGTAAGGGAGATCCTTTGCGCAAGGAAACCTACCAATTGTTATCTGAGGATGAGTCGATTCATTTTGTTGGAAACGTGGAAGCGCGTGACTTGATGGATGGCGTTGCTGATGTCGTTGTGGCGGATGGTTTCACGGGAAACGCTGTCTTAAAAACGATGGAAGGAACGGCTTTTGGGATCTTGAAGCAATTGAAACAAGCAATTGCCACAGGAAACTGGAAGGCGAAATTAGGAGCTTTTCTGCTCAAGGACCGTTTGAAATCATTGAAGCAAACCTTGGATTTCTCAGATGTTGGAGGAGCGGTCTTGTTTGGCCTTCAAGCACCTGTTGTTAAAACGCATGGTTCGAGTGATGCCAAAGCTGTCTATAGCACGATTCGTCAGATTCGGACCATGTTAGAGACAGATGTTGTTGGAAAATCAGTGAAGGAATTATCGAAGGAAGGGTAATGTATGAGTAAACAAAACGAAATTTTAGCTACTATTGAGGAATTTCTCAAAGATCGCAAGGGACCAGACTTTCAAGTATCTTTGGAATCTGACTTACGTAAGGATTTACAGGCCGACTCTGTTGAATTGATGGAATTTATTATCAATCTTGAGGATGAATACCAATTGGAGATTCCAGACAAGGCTATTGATGACTTTAACACGGTAGGAGATGTCGTTGACTATATCGAAAAACGAACTGCTAGTAACTAGTTGAAAAGGGATCGTTCAGAGATTGTTCTGAATGATCTTTTTTTCTGTCCTTTTCATTCGGTTTCTGCCTATATTGTACGGAAATTTATTGAAAATCCACTTTGTATGTGATAGAATGAAGGTGATAAAATACGAAAGGCGAACAAAGTCATGACCAATCAACTGATTTATACTGGAAAAGCTAAGGATATCTATACTACTGAGGACGAACATGTGATTAAGTCGGTCTATAAGGACCAAGCCACTATGCTAAATGGGGCTCGTAAGGAGACTATTAAAGGAAAAGGTGTGCTAAATAATCAGATTTCGTCTCTTATTTTTGAAAAATTGAATGCTGCGGGTGTTGCAACGCACTTTATCGAACGTATTTCTGATACAGAACAACTCAACAAGAAAGTAAAAATTATTCCTTTGGAAGTTGTTCTTCGTAATGTGACTGCGGGTTCTTTCTCTAAACGTTTTGGCGTGGAGGAAGGCTTGGACTTGAAAACTCCAATCGTTGAATTTTACTATAAAAACGATGAGTTGGATGACCCATTCATCAATGATGAGCATGTGAAGTTTTTGGATATTGCCAATGATGAACAAATTGCTTATATTAAGGAAGAAACGCGTCGTATCAATGAATTGCTAAAAGATTGGTTTGCACAAATTGGTCTTCGCTTGATTGACTTCAAATTGGAATTTGGTTTTGATAAGGATGGCAAGATTATCTTGGCAGATGAATTCTCTCCAGATAACTGCCGTCTTTGGGATGCTGAAGGGCACCATATGGACAAGGATGTTTTCCGTAGAGATTTGGGCAGTTTAACGGATGTATATCAGGTTGTGTTGGAGAAATTACAGGGCTTGAAGTAATCTTTTTGAAACGGAAAACCTTCGTCTTCGATAACATGTTTGAATAGAAATAAAGGAAATAAAATGGATAAACGTATTTTCGTTGAGAAAAAAGCTGATTTTCGTGTGAAATCGGACTCTTTAGTAAAAGAATTGCAGCATAATCTTCAGTTGAAAACCTTGAAGAATCTTCGGATTGTTCAGGTTTACGATATTTTTGGTTTGGCAGAGGACTTGTTTGCGCGTGCGGAAAAACATATCTTCTCTGAGCAAGTGACTGATACTGTTTTGGACGAGGCTGCGGTTAAGGCTGATCTTGAGAAGTATGCTTTCTTTGCGATCGAAAGTTTGCCTGGTCAATTTGACCAACGTGCGGCATCTTCACAAGAAGCTTTGCTGTTGCTTGGTAGTTCAAATGACGTAACAGTGAATACAGCGCAATTGTACTTGGTTAACAAGGATATCGATGCGAATGAGTTGGAAGCTGTCAAAAACTACCTTTTGAACCCAGTGGATTCTCGTTTCAAAGATATCACTGTTGGTATTGCGAAACAGGATTTCTCTGAGTCTGACAAGACCATTCCAAGCTTGGATTTCTTTGAAACTTATACGGCAGAAGATTTTGCACAGTATAAGGCTGAGCAAGGATTGGCCATGGAAGTGGATGACCTTCTTTTCATTCAAGATTACTTCAAGTCTATTGGACGTGTGCCAACTGAGACTGAGTTGAAGGTGTTGGATACTTACTGGTCTGACCACTGCCGTCACACGACTTTCGAGACTGAGTTGAAAAACATCGACTTCTCAGCTTCTAAATTCCAAAAACAATTGCAAGCGACTTATGACAAGTATATTGCCATGCGTGATGAGTTGGGACGTACCGAAAAACCTCAAACCTTGATGGATATGGCGACTATTTTTGGTCGTTATGAGCGTGCCAATGGTCGTTTGGATGACATGGAAGTGTCTGATGAAATCAATGCCTGCTCTGTTGAAATTGAAGTGGATGTCAATGGTGTGAAAGAACCATGGCTTCTCATGTTCAAAAACGAAACTCACAACCACCCAACGGAAATTGAACCATTTGGTGGAGCGGCTACTTGTATCGGTGGTGCCATTCGTGACCCATTGTCAGGTCGTTCCTACGTTTATCAAGCCATGCGTATCTCAGGTGCTGGTGATATTACAGCACCAATTGCTGAAACTCGCGCTGGTAAATTGCCACAACAAGTGATCTCCAAAACAGCGGCTCATGGTTATTCTTCATATGGTAACCAAATTGGTCTTGCGACAACTTATGTCCGTGAATACTTCCACCCAGGTTTCGTTGCTAAGCGTATGGAGCTAGGTGCTGTTGTCGGTGCGGCTCCTAAGGAAAATGTGGTCCGTGAAAAACCTGAAGCTGGTGATGTGATTATCTTGCTCGGTGGTAAGACTGGACGTGACGGTGTCGGTGGTGCGACAGGTTCTTCTAAAGTTCAAACGGTTGAATCTGTTGAAACAGCTGGTGCTGAAGTTCAAAAAGGGAATGCCATCGAAGAACGTAAGATTCAACGTCTTTTCCGTAATGGTGAAGTAACACGTCTGATCAAGAAATCAAATGACTTTGGTGCTGGTGGTGTCTGTGTGGCCATCGGTGAATTGGCTGATGGACTTGAAATTGATCTGGATAAAGTGCCATTGAAATACCAAGGTTTGAACGGTACAGAAATTGCCATCTCTGAATCTCAAGAACGGATGGCCGTTGTAGTTCGTCCAGAAGATGTAGACGCCTTCGTTGCAGCATGTAATAAAGAAAATATTGATGCTGTGGTTGTTGCAACAGTAACGGAGAAACCAAATCTTGTCATGCACTGGAATGGTGAAACCATCGTTGATTTGGAACGTCGTTTCCTTGATACAAATGGTGTACGTGTGGTTGTAGATGCTAAGGTGGTTGACAAGGATGTCAAGCTTCCAGAAGAACGTCAAACATCTGCCGAAACCCTTGAAGCGGATACGCTTGAAGTCTTGGCTGATCTGAACCATGCTAGTCAAAAAGGGTTGCAAACCATCTTTGATAGCTCAGTTGGTCGTTCAACAGTCAATCACCCACTCGGTGGTCGCTACCAAATTACACCAACGGAAGCTTCTGTACAGAAATTGCCAGTCCAACATGGCGTGACAACAACTGCATCTGTCATGGCGCAAGGGTTCAACCCATATATCGCAGAATGGTCTCCATATCATGGTGCTGCCTATGCAGTCATCGAAGCAACAGCTCGTTTGGTTGCTGCTGGTGCAAACTGGTCTAAGGCTCGTTTCTCTTACCAAGAATACTTCGAGCGTATGGATAAACAAGCAGAGCGTTTTGGTCAACCAGTAGCTGCTCTCCTTGGATCCATCGAAGCTCAGATTCAACTTGGTTTGCCATCTATCGGAGGGAAAGACTCGATGTCTGGTACCTTTGAAGAATTGACAGTACCACCAACCTTGGTTGCTTTTGGGGTGACGACTGCAGATAGCCGTAAGGTTCTTTCTCCAGAATTCAAAGCTGTTGGTGAAAATATTTACTACATCCCAGGTCAAGCTTTGGCACAAGAAATTGACTTTGATCTTATCAAGTCTAACGTTGCTCAATTTGAAGCCATCCAAACTAACCACAAAGTGACAGCAGCATCAGCTGTTAAATATGGTGGTGTGGTTGAAGCTCTTGCCCTTGCAACATTTGGGAACCATATCGGAGCAAACGTCGAATTAGCTGACCTTGACACTAGCTTGACAGCCCAATTGGGTGGATTCGTCTTCACATCGCCTGAAGAAATTGAAGGTGTTGCCAAGATTGGACAAACAGTGACTGACTTTACACTCACTGTCAACGGTGTAACGCTTGATGGACACAAACTTGACAGTGCCTTCCAAGGTAAATTGGAAGAGGTTTACCCAACGGAATTTGCACAGGCAACTGAGTTGGAAGAAGTACCTGCTGTAGCATCAGATGCTGTGATCAAAGCTAAAGAAACAGTTGATACACCAGTGGTTTACATCCCAGTATTCCCAGGTACTAACTCTGAGTACGATTCAGCTAAGGCCTTTGAAAAAGAAGGTGCAAAAGTCAACTTGGTACCATTTGTCACACTGAATGAAGAAGCTATTGTCAAGTCTGTTGACACTATGGTTGACAATATCGAAAAAGCTAACATTATCTTCTTTGCCGGTGGCTTCTCAGCAGCGGATGAACCAGATGGATCAGCTAAATTTATCGTTAACATCTTGCTCAATGAAAAAGTACGTGCAGCCATCGATCACTTCATTGAACGCGGTGGTTTGATCATCGGTATCTGTAACGGATTCCAAGCCCTTGTTAAATCAGGTCTTCTTCCATACGGTAACTTTGAAGATGCAAGTAGCACCAGTCCAACCCTCTTCTACAATGATGCCAACCAACACGTGGCTAAGATGGTTGAAACACGGATTGCCAACACCAACTCACCATGGCTTGCCGGAGTAGAAGTTGGTGACATCCATGCCATTCCAGTATCACACGGTGAAGGTAAATTTGTCGTGACAGCTGAGGAATTCGCAGAGCTTCGTGACAATGGTCAAATCTTTACCCAATATGTTGACTTCGAAGGTAAACCAAGCATGGATTCTAAATATAATCCTAACGGATCTGTAAATGCTATCGAAGGTATCACAAGTAAGAACGGTCAAATTATTGGTAAGATGGGTCACTCAGAACGTTTCGAAGACGGTCTCTTCCAAAATATTCCAGGAAATAAAGACCAACATCTCTTTGCATCAGCGGTTAAATACTTTACTGGAAAATAAAAGGTATACAAAATGACATACGAAGTTAAATCTCTTAATGAAGAATGTGGTATTTTTGGGATCTGGGGACACCCAGATGCTGCAAAACTGACTTATTTCGGATTACACAGTCTTCAACACCGTGGTCAAGAAGGGGCGGGGATCCTTTCGAATGATGCGGGTCAATTAAAATGGTATCGTGATACGGGTCTTCTCTCAGAAGTATTTCGAAATCCTACTAACTTGGATAAGTTGACAGGAACGGGAGCGATTGGCCATGTTCGCTATGCGACAGCTGGGGAAGCTTCGGTGGATAACATCCAGCCCTTCCTCTTTCGCTTTCATGATACGCAGTTTGGACTTGCCCACAACGGGAATTTGACCAATGCCAAGTCCCTCAAACGGGAGTTGGAAAATAACGGGGCGATCTTTAGCTCAACTTCTGATTCAGAAATCTTGGCCCACCTGATTCGTCGGAGCCACAACCCATCCTTCATGGGTAAGGTGAAAGAAGCCTTGAATACGGTGAAAGGTGGATTTGCTTACCTTCTCATGCTGGAAGATAAGCTGATTGCGGCCTTGGATCCAAATGGTTTCCGTCCTCTTTCGATTGGGAAAATGGCCAATGGCGCTATCGTGGTTTCATCTGAAACCTGTGCCTTTGAAGTGGTTGGTGCTGAGTGGATCCGCGATGTGAATCCAGGTGAAGTCGTGATTATCGATGATAATGGTATTACTTACGATAACTATACAACGGACACCCAATTGGCTGTTTGCTCGATGGAGTATATCTACTTTGCTCGCCCAGACTCCAATATCCAAGGGGTCAATGTCCATACAGCCCGTAAACGTATGGGAGCTCAATTGGCACGTGAATTCAAACATGAAGCAGATATTGTGGTCGGTGTACCTAATTCATCACTTAGCGCAGCCATGGGATTTGCGGAAGAATCTGGCCTACCAAATGAAATGGGCTTGATTAAAAACCAATATACCCAACGGACCTTTATTCAACCAACACAAGAACTACGGGAGCAAGGGGTTCGGATGAAGCTCTCTGCCGTATCCGGTGTCGTGAAAGGCAAACGGGTTGTCATGATTGATGATTCTATCGTACGTGGGACAACATCACGTCGGATTGTGAAGTTATTGAAAGAAGCAGGGGCTACAGAAGTCCATGTGGCAATCGCAAGCCCAGCTCTGGCTTATCCATGTTTCTACGGGATCGATATTCAAACACGTAAGGAATTGATTGCTGCCAATCATACAGTAGAGGAAACACGCGATATCATTGGTGCAGATAGCTTGACGTATTTGTCAATCGATGGCTTGATTGATTCTATTGGAATCGATACAGATGCCCCAAATGGCGGTCTTTGTGTGGCTTACTTTGATGGAAAATATCCAACGCCTTTGTATGACTACGAAGAACGCTATGTGGAAAGTTTGAAAGAACATACTTCTTTCTATTAAGAGCAGTGCAAAAGAAAAGGAATGAAACAAATGACAAATAAAAATGCTTATGCTCCACGTCTCACTACTGACTAAAAGCTAAAGCATTTGTCAGTAGACGCTTTGCCCTATTGGACCAAAGCTAGAGACCTGACTAGTATTTTTAGATAAAATAATTGTTTATCTAAAAATACGTCGCACTCTTTCTCAAAAAAAGAAAAGGATTAAAAAATGACAAATAAGAATGCATACGCTCAATCTGGTGTAGACGTTGAAGCGGGTTATGAAGTTGTTGAACGGATCAAAAAACATGTGGCTCGTACGGAACGTGCGGGTGTCATGGGAGCTCTTGGTGGTTTTGGTGGCATGTTTGACCTTTCAAAAACAGGTGTCAAAGAGCCTGTTTTGATCTCAGGTACAGATGGTGTCGGTACTAAACTCATGCTTGCCATCAAGTACGACAAACACGATACGATCGGTCAAGACTGTGTGGCCATGTGTGTTAACGATATCATCGCTGCAGGTGCGGAGCCCCTTTACTTCCTTGACTATATCGCAACTGGTAAAAATGAACCTGCTAAATTAGAGCAAGTCGTTGCTGGTGTTGCAGAAGGTTGTGTGCAGGCTGGTGCAGCCCTTATCGGTGGAGAAACGGCTGAAATGCCTGGTATGTATGGTGAAGATGACTATGATTTGGCTGGGTTTGCTGTCGGTGTTGCAGAAAAATCTCAAATCATTGACGGTTCAAAAGTAGCTGAAGGCGATGTGATTCTTGGCCTTGCTTCAAGCGGTATCCACTCAAATGGTTACTCACTTGTTCGTCGTGTCTTTGCGGATTACACAGGTGAAGAAGTTCTCCCAGAATTGGAAGGGAAGAAACTTAAAGACGTTCTTTTGGAGCCAACTCGTATCTACGTCAAAGCAGCATTACCACTCATCAAAGAAGAATTGGTCAACGGAATTGCCCACATCACAGGTGGTGGTTTCATCGAAAATGTACCACGGATGTTCTCAGATGACTTGGCTGCTGAAATTGACGAAAGCAAAGTCCCAGTTCTTCCAATTTTCAAAGCTCTTGAAAAATATGGCCAAATCAAACATGAAGAAATGTTTGAAATTTTCAACATGGGGATTGGTCTCATGCTTGCAGTGAAACCAGAAAATGTGGAACGTGTCAAAGAACTTCTTGACGAACCTGTTTATGAAATCGGTCGTATTGTGAAGAAAGACGGCGCAAGTGTGGTGATTAAATAATGGCTAAAAGGATTGCTGTATTTGCCTCTGGCAACGGGTCAAACTTTCAGGTGATTGCAGAACAATTTCCGGTAGAGTTTGTCTTTTCAGATCACCGGGATGCCTATGTCTTAGAACGTGCCAAGAACCTTGGTGTGGTGAGTCATGCCTTTGAACTCAAGGAATTTGATAATAAAGCAGCTTATGAAGAAGCGATTGTTCACCTCTTGAATGAACACCAAATTGACTTGGTTTGCTTGGCGGGTTATATGAAAATTGTTGGCCCAACCTTGCTAGCAGCTTATGAAGGCCGTATTATCAATATTCACCCGGCTTATCTCCCTGAATTCCCTGGTGCTCATGGTATTGAGGATGCTTGGAATGCAGGCGTTGCTGAGAGCGGTGTGACCATTCACTGGGTGGATTCTGGTGTGGACACTGGTAAGGTCATCAAACAAGTCCGTGTGCCACGTCTAGAAAGTGATACCCTTGATACTTTCGAAACTCGCATCCACGAAACAGAGTACAAGCTCTATCCAGAAGTCTTGGAACGTTTGGGAGTAGCACGAAAATAAGGAAGCCATTGATTGGAAAGAACATTTTCGACTGTAGCAGATAAAGAACTTTTTAAAAAAGGAAAAGAAAGAAAAAATGACTAAACGCGCACTAATTAGTGTTTCAGACAAAGCGGGTATTGTTGAATTTGCCCAAGAACTCAAAAAACTCGGTTGGGACATCATCTCAACAGGTGGGACTAAAGTTGCCCTTGACAATGCTGGGGTAGATACCATTGCCATCGACGATGTGACTGGTTTCCCAGAAATGATGGACGGTCGTGTGAAGACTCTTCATCCAAATATCCACGGTGGTCTGCTCGCTCGTCGTGACCTCGATAGTCACCTAGAGGCTGCTAAGGACAATAATATCGAGTTGATCGACCTTGTTGTGGTCAACCTTTACCCATTCAAGGAAACGATTCTCAAACCGGACGTGACTTACGCTGACGCGGTGGAGAACATCGATATTGGTGGACCATCTATGCTTCGTTCAGCAGCTAAAAACCACGCTAGCGTAACAGTTGTGGTAGATCCTGCTGACTATGCCGTGGTTTTGGACGAATTGGCAGCCAAGGGCGAAACAAGTTACGAAACTCGCCAAGGGTTGGCAGCGAAAGTCTTCCGCCACACAGCAGCCTATGATGCTTTGATCGCAGAATACTTCACTGCTCAAGTGGGTGAAGAAAAACCTGAAAAACTCACTCTGACTTATGATCTCAAGCAACCAATGCGTTATGGGGAAAACCCTCAACAAGACGCAGACTTCTATCAAAAAGCTTTGCCAACGGATTACTCTATTGCTTCCGCTAAACAGTTGAATGGGAAAGAATTGTCCTTCAACAATATCCGTGATGCGGATGCCGCTATCCGGATCATCCGTGATTTCAAAGACCGTCCAACCGTTGTGGCCTTGAAACACATGAACCCATGTGGGATTGGTCAAGCTGACGACATCGAAACTGCTTGGGACTACGCTTATGAGTCTGACCCAGTATCCATCTTCGGTGGTATCGTCGTTCTCAACCGCGAGGTAGATGCTGCGACAGCTAAGAAGATGCATGGTGTTTTCCTTGAAATCATCATTGCACCAAGCTACACAGACGAAGCGCTTGAAATCTTGACTACCAAGAAGAAAAACTTGCGGATTCTTGAGCTACCATTTGACGCTCAAGATGCTAGTGAAGTGGAAGCAGAATACACTGGTGTTGTTGGTGGTCTCCTCGTTCAAAACCAAGACGTTGTGAAAGAAAGTCCAGCTGACTGGCAAGTGGTTACCAAACGCCAACCAACTGAGACAGAAGCGACAGCTCTTGAGTTTGCTTGGAAAGCTATCAAGTATGTGAAATCAAATGGTATTATCGTGACCAACGACCACATGACACTTGGTGTTGGCCCAGGTCAAACCAACCGTGTGGCTTCAGTCCGCATCGCTATTGACCAAGCCAAAGACCATCTTGATGGTGCTGTTCTTGCTTCAGATGCCTTCTTCCCATTTGCAGATAATGTGGAAGAAATCGCTAAAGCAGGGATTAAAGCGATCATCCAGCCAGGTGGATCAGTTCGTGACCAAGAGTCAATCGAAGCGGCTGATAAATACGGCTTGACCATGATCTTTACAGGAGTCAGACATTTTAGACATTAATCAAAAAGGCTGGGCAAAAAATGTCCAGCCTTTGATGTTTAATAGGAATAACTGCAAGACGCAGTGGTTGATTGCTCAAAGCACTGCTTTGAGGTGGCGGATAGGACTTGCGAAGCAAGTTTCCTAAATCTTTTTTCGCTTTTTAAGCTCCAAAGATAACCTAATGAAGGAAACAAAGTTTCCTTTATCCACAACCTTCAACAGTCTCCCAGACTGTTGAAGCTGTGCGGGGTGGGAAGATTGAAAAGGTTTGGGGAACCTTTTCAACCTTTTTTAAATAGTCTGAGTTCTTTCCCACTCCCTTTCTGCTGGTTATGAAGACTTTAATCTGGGTAGATGTAGGTGACGGTTCCCCAGATGGGGTTGGTTGGATCGAACCAACCACGGAAGTTGTCGATATAGCGATGGCCGTTGTAGTTAGCCTCTTGGATCTGAATTTTTTGGTCATGTTCGACGTCTGTAACCAAGGCAACATGGCCATATCCCCCATTGTCCCAACAGGCGATGGCACCGACCTCTGGAGTGTCTCCTGTCCGGAATCCCGCAGCGCGTGCGCTAGCTGCCCACATGCCGCCATTTCCCCACCAGTTGTGGGCCCAAGGGGCTAATTCTTTGGCTCCCCAGGTGCACTCACCAATGGGGTAGGTGTTTCCCGGATGTGTCGCGAGTGGAGTGAGCTTTGGCTTTGCCTTTTCTACTTGAAATGTAGTGGGGAATAGCCCTTTTAGTTGTCCCTGGCTTTTCTGATAGACATGTAGGTGAAATAGCCCGCTTCCCTTGTGTTTTTGAGCTTGAAAGCGCAGTTGGAAATGTCTAGGTGCGATCTTCTTTGCGGGATACCAGACTAAATCATCCTGCCCATTTTCTTCAGACCAGATGGGGAATACAATCTCGTCAACGTCTTCGAACAACTTTAGGTCTACCTCAAATTCTTGTGAGGAGATGGGTGTGATCGTAATCTTGGGTTGGGAAGAGGCGAGGTCTTTTTGCTGGACTCTGGTCGTGAGAGGGTAAAGACCGGTTAACTGTTCATTTGCCTCCACCCCATAGACATGGACATGATAAAGTCCGGCTTGATCAGAATGGTTGGTCAATGGCACTTGTAGGTCAAATCCCTTGTCACTGCGTTCCACAGGATACCAAGTCAGGTCATCTTGGCCATTTTGGTCAGACCAGACGGGAACTTGGATCTTTTGATACTTATCCGGGACGTTTCCAAGATGAATCACCAGCTGCCCTTTTTCGGCATAGATAGCATTGGTCGCTTGATTTGCATGGGCAATAGAGGCTTGCATCCCCCATGTCGCACAAGTCAGTACAACAAATTTTTTGATTGTTTGCATAATACTCCTTTTCGTCAATTAGTAGGTCTCACCTATACTATTCGGAAAAAAATGAGAAATAGGAGGAAATAGCAAAAAATGTTTGGATTCTACTGAAAATAGGAGGCTTTTGCTGAAATCATTAGAATAAAACGAACGATTATGATATAATTTAATAAAATAATTCGCAAAAGAGGTTCGAGATGAAACTTTTGGTTGTTGGATCTGGCGGTCGTGAGCATGCGATTGCTAAGAAATTGTTGGAGTCTACAGACGTTGAGCAGGTTTTTGTGGCTCCTGGTAATGACGGGATGCGATTAGATGGTCTAGATTTGATCAATATCGGAATATCCGAACATTCTAAGCTGATTGACTTCGCAAAAGCGAACGATATTGCTTGGACCTTTATCGGTCCAGATGATGCCCTTGCAGCTGGTATCGTAGATGATTTCATTGCAGCTGGTCTCAAGGCTTTTGGTCCGACCAAGGCTGCAGCTGAGCTTGAGTGGTCTAAGGATTTTGCTAAGGAAATCATGGTCAAATACGACGTTCCGACAGCAGCCTATGGCACATTTTCAGATTTCGAGAAAGCCAAGTCCTACATCGAAGAAAAAGGTGCTCCAATCGTCGTCAAGGCAGACGGGCTGGCCCTTGGGAAAGGTGTCGTCGTTGCGGAGACCGTTGAGCAAGCCGTTGAAGCCGCTCACGAGATGCTTTTGGACAATAAATTTGGTGATTCAGGTGCGCGTGTGGTCATCGAGGAATTCCTTGACGGGGAAGAGTTCTCTCTCTTTGCCTTTGTCAATGGGGACAAGTTCTACATCATGCCTACGGCTCAGGACCACAAACGTGCCTACGATGGTGACAAGGGTCCGAACACTGGTGGGATGGGTGCCTATGCGCCAGTTCCCCACTTGCCACAGAGCGTGGTTGACACAGCGGTTGACACCATTGTCAAGCCAGTTCTTGAAGGCATGATTAAAGAAGGACGTCCCTACCTTGGTGTCCTTTACGCGGGTCTTATCTTGACAGCTGATGGACCGAAAGTCATCGAGTTCAACTCACGCTTTGGAGACCCTGAAACACAAATCATCTTGCCTCGTTTGACATCTGACTTTGCGCAAAATATCACTGACATTTTGGATGGCAAAGAGCCAGCCATCACTTGGACGGACAAGGGTGTGACATTGGGCGTGGTTGTAGCCTCAAACGGCTACCCACTCGCTTATGAGAAGGGTGTCAAACTTCCAGCCAAGACAGATGGGGACATCATCACTTACTATGCTGGTGCCAAATTCGCTGAAAATAGCCAAGACCTCCTCTCAAACGGCGGACGTGTCTACATGCTGGTCACAACCGCAGACACCGTCAAAGATGGTCAAAATATCATCTATAACCAACTCAACAAACAAAACACAGAAGGCCTCTTCTACCGTAAGGATATCGGTAGCAAGGCAATAAAAGATTAACAGATACTAACTTTGTCATGGCAAGCGAAAGCGAGCCAAACTAAGATAATGGTCGCTTGATTTGCGAGCGTTAGCGAGCTAGTATAGGATAATCGTCGCAGTAGTGGAACTCCTAGTAGCAGAGCTACTAGGAGCGGAAAACTGGAGACTCAGGCTCCAGTTTTAGTAATGGAACGCTACAGGCGGTCGCTTCCGTCCCCACCACCTAAGACCATTATCAAAAAGAAGAAAAAGGAAAAATTATGACTAAACCAATAATTTCCATTATTATGGGCTCAAAATCCGACTGGGCAACCATGCAAAAAGCCGCTGAAGTCCTCGATAACTTTGGTGTCGCTTACGAAAAGAAAGTTGTTTCCGCACACCGCACACCGGACCTCATGTTCAAACATGCCGAAGAAGCACGTAGCCGTGGCATCAAGGTCATCATCGCGGGTGCAGGTGGCGCAGCTCACTTGCCAGGGATGGTTGCTGCTAAAACGACCCTTCCAGTCATCGGGGTACCCGTCAAGTCTCGTGCTCTTAGCGGTGTGGATTCACTTTATTCCATCGTTCAGATGCCAGGTGGAGTGCCTGTCGCAACTATGGCGATCGGTGAAGCGGGTGCGACTAACGCGGCCCTCTTTGCCCTCCGTCTTCTTTCGGTAGAGGACCAGGCTGTTGCGACAGCGTTAGCGGATTTCGCTGAAGAACAAGGAAAAATCGCAGAGGAGTCTACAAATGAGCTCAACTAAAACCATTGGTATCATTGGTGGTGGCCAGCTAGGTCAGATGATGGCGATCTCAGCTATCTACATGGGACACAAGGTTATCGCCTTGGATCCAGCAGCTGATTGCCCAGCCTCCCGCGTGGCGGAAATCATCGTGGCCCCTTACGACGACGTAGATGCTCTTCGTCAGTTGGCTGATCGCTGTGATGTTCTCACCTATGAATTTGAAAATGTCGATGCTGATGGTTTAGACGCCGTTATCAAAGATGGACAACTCCCACAAGGGACAGACCTACTCCGCATCTCTCAAAATCGAATCTTTGAGAAGGACTTTCTTTCCAACAAGGCACAAGTCACTGTGGCCCCTTACAAGGTCGTGACCTCAAGCCAGGATTTGGCAGATATCGACCTCTCGAAAAACTATGTCCTCAAGACGGCGACCGGTGGTTACGATGGCCATGGTCAGAAGGTCATTCGTTCAGAAGCAGACTTGGAAGAAGCATATGCGTTAGCTGATTCGGCAGACTGCGTTTTAGAAGAATTCGTCAACTTTGACCTGGAGATTTCTGTCATCGTGTCTGGTAATGGCAAGGACGTGACAGTCTTCCCTGTTCAGGAAAATATCCACCGCAACAACATTCTTTCAAAAACCATTGTGCCTGCTCGCATTTCAGAAAGTCTAGCTGAAAAAGCCAAAGCCATGGCAGTACGAATCGCTGAACAACTCAACCTTTCTGGAACTCTTTGTGTGGAGATGTTTGCGACAGCTGATGACATCATTGTCAACGAAATCGCCCCACGTCCTCACAATTCAGGACACTACTCAATCGAAGCCTGCGACTTCTCTCAGTTTGACACTCATATTTTGGGTGTTCTGGGAGCACCACTTCCAGTAATCGCCCTTCATGCACCAGCAGTCATGCTCAATGTACTCGGCCAACATGTCGAGGCTGCTGAAACATATGTGACAAAAAATCCAAGCGCTCACCTCCACTTATATGGTAAACTAGAAGCAAAGCACAACCGCAAAATGGGACATGTGACTTTGTTTAGTGATGTGCCGGATAAGGTTGAGGAATTTGGGAAAGGGATTGATTTTTAAAGAACAGTATGCCATTAAAGTATTTTGAAATCAAAAGATTATTGAGATCTCAAATAAGTTTAGTTGATTCTCTCATGAGCAAAGCACTGAAGTACCTATTATTATATGGGTTTCTAGCTATTTTTATGACAATAGGAAGTACTCAACAGAAAATAGACGTCTCAGGGAATCTCCTAATCTTACTGATAATAATGGGAGTACTCTATAGACTAAATGTTCTTTTTGAGAAGATTAATATTAAAAATTTGGCGATAGCTTTTAGAAAAGGAAATTTTCTAGATAGTGAGCATACAGAAATGTTAATTTCTGATCTAGAATCATCGTTAAATAAAATAAATAATTTTGCAAACTGGAGTTGTGGTATTTTAGCAACTATTTCGATATTTGTTAGCACAATATATCTTAATTTTTTGAAAGATCTTATTCCAAGGGAAGAACTTACAAAATTGTTTTTTGGCGAAGTTGCTAGTTTGCGAAGTAGCTTTATTGGTTTTTTAGGACAGTTAATGTTAATGATAATTTTAGTATTATTTGTGTACTATCTAACTGTTCAAGCTTTTACTTATGATAGACGATTTGTTATTATTGTTTTGAAAAGTAGTCTTTATATTGATGAAAACGATGAAATAATAATTGGTTTTTTAAATAAATGGCAATATATTAAAAAATTTTTTATTTCGGGGGTTTAATGTACATAACAAAAACAGTTGAACTCTAACTGGAGGTAGATTTTATGATATGAATCATAATCAATACTTTGGTTGAAAAAGAGAAGACTGAAGTAGTTGTCGAAGTCAATATGTCACAGAAAATCCAAGCGCCTACATCCACTTATATGGTAAACTAGAAGCAAAGCACAACCGCAAAATGGAACATGTGACTTTGTTTAGTGAAGTGCCTGACAATGTGTTTGAGTTTGGGAAAGGGATTGATTTTTAAAAAATCTGTGGAGGAAATGTTATAGATGAAACCGATTATTCCGAAAAGTCCAGAAGTTCCGAAAGAGTTCTCTAATAAAGAAATCTCCTTTTTGACTCAGAGTGTTTTTGGGAAAATAATCGAATCTCAGCCGTGTGATGTTTTATTTGTTTTCAGTGGGACTCACCCAGGCCACTGGGAAAAAGCTATTGAGGCATATCAAAAAGGTTATGTAAGACGAATCATTGTGACCGGTGGCCGAAGTTTGACAGGAACACCTCATCCAGATTGGAATGGACATACAGAGGCAGAGGTTATTATCCAGCATCTGCTGGCTGCAGGCATTCCTGAAGAAGCGATTAAATTTGAAAACTCCTCTAGCAATACTTTAGAAAACGTATTGTTTTCTAAAGAAATTTTTGATTTTAATACTGTTGAGACAGTTATGTTCATTTGCAAAAGTCATGCGACTGGTAGGCAATGGCGAACCTTGGCTCAGCACTTACCAAAGCATCTTCGCTACATCCCATATACCTTCAATGCCTTTTACAAGGATGTTGAGATTGGTCGGAACAGCTGGATGAAAACAGATATTGGCAAGTCCAGAGTTTGGGGAGAATATTTGCGGCTTCTCCATTATGGAGAAAAAGGAGATATTTTAAAGTTAGACATTGAATTGTGATTTAGGAGGTTTTTATGATTCAACTCATTGTCAACGCATTTGTCGAAAAAGAGAAGACAGGAGCAGTCGTCGAAGTCTTGTATGCTAGTAGCGATCACGAAAAAGTGAAAGCTAAGTATGAAGAGCTGACTGCTCAATATCCTGAAAACTATTTAGCCATCTATGATCTGCCGCTGGATACGGATTTGAATTCACTGGATCATTATCCGTCAGTATGGATTGGGAAAGAAGAATTTGAATAAAGTGATTGCCAGTTGCTAACTGATGTGAAACATCAAAAGAAAGGAAAATAAAAACATGATCGAACGTTACTCTCGCCCTGAGATGGCGAACATTTGGACTGAAGAAAATAAATACCGTGCTTGGCTTGAGGTGGAAATCTTGGCTGACGAAGCATGGGCTGAATTGGGAGAAATTCCTAAGGAAGATGTGGCTTTGATCCGTGAAAAAGCGGACTTTGACATCGACCGTATTTTGGAAATCGAGCAGCAAACTCGTCACGATGTGGTGGCCTTCACACGTGCGGTTTCTGAAACGCTTGGTGAAGAGCGTAAGTGGGTTCACTATGGTTTGACTTCTACTGACGTGGTAGATACGGCCTATGGTTACCTATACAAACAAGCCAACGACATCATCCGCAAGGACCTTGAAAACTTCCTCAATATCATCGCTGACAAGGCCAAGGAGCACAAGTTCACCATCATGATGGGGCGTACCCACGGTGTGCATGCGGAGCCGACAACTTTTGGTCTTAAATTGGCCACTTGGTATAGCGAAATGAAACGTAACATCGAGCGTTTCGAGCATGCGGCTGCTGGTGTGGAAGCTGGTAAGATTTCTGGTGCGGTTGGTAACTTTGCCAACATTCCACCATTCGTTGAAAAATACGTCTGCGATAAATTGGGTATCCGTGCTCAAGAAATCTCTACACAGGTCCTTCCTCGTGACCTTCATGCTGAGTACTTTGCAGTTCTTGCGAGCATCGCAACTTCTATCGAGCGGATGGCAACTGAAATCCGTGGTCTTCAAAAATCTGAACAACGTGAAGTGGAAGAATTCTTTGCCAAAGGTCAAAAAGGATCTTCAGCAATGCCTCACAAACGGAATCCTATCGGTTCTGAAAACATGACCGGTCTTGCGCGTGTGATCCGTGGTCACATGGTCACAGCTTATGAAAACGTAGCCCTTTGGCATGAACGTGATATCTCTCACTCATCAGCTGAGCGTATCATTGCACCAGACACAACCATCTTGATTGACTACATGCTCAACCGTTTCGGAAATATCGTTAAGAACTTGACGGTCTTCCCAGAAAACATGATTCGCAACATGAACTCTACATTTGGTTTGATCTTCAGCCAACGTGCGATGTTGACTTTGATTGAAAAAGGCATGACACGTGAGCAAGCTTACGACCTTGTTCAACCGAAGACTGCTCAATCATGGGATAACCAAGTAGACTTCAAACCACTTCTTGAAGCAGATCCAGAAGTGACTTCTCGTCTCACTCAAGAAGAAATCGACGAAATCTTCAACCCAAGCTACTACACCAAACGGGTGGATGAAATTTTTGAACGCATCGGTTTGGGTGACTAATCGCAACGAAAAAGGGAATTTGAAAAATAGACGAAAGAGGCTGGGACAAAAGTCCTAGCCTCTC
>NZ_KV794421.1:52185-95029 GCF_001808745.1 Streptococcus sp. HMSC057G03 | reverse complement strand
TTTACAGCCCTACTCAACTGTGCGGGGGTGGGGAAGACGAACTCTTTTTAACTAGTCGGAGTTCTTTCCCACTCCCTTTTTAAACTTTTTATAGCTAAACTATCACTAATTATATATATTTTTAAAGAGGTCTTTAGAAATCGTTTTCAACATGCTATACTGGAGCTATAAAAAAGACCGAGATGTCTCAGTCTTTTTGGTTCTTAGTGATCGCGGTCACAGGAGATAAATTTAATCTTGTAGTAGTCACCGCGTTTATAGGTTTCCGTGTATTCAAGGATTTGGCCAGTCGCTTCTAGCTTGGTCGTCTTCACTTGTTTGACCGTTGGGAAATTTTCGTCGATCTTCAATACTTTAGCAACCTTGCTTGGTGTAGGAAAGACGATTTCGTTGACTTCTTCGAAGTGCTCGTCATTCATATGAATGTGGTAGTCTTCTTTGAAGCGATCATAGATAGAGCTGTAGTATTCCAAATTTGGATAGTTTGGATTGATGTATTGTTCAGGAACATAGGTTTGGTGGAAGATATAGGTATCATCCCCTGTCTGGCGAGTCCGTTCGATCTTATAGTAGAATTGCGTTGGGTTGAGGCCTAGTTTGTCTAGGATGCTTAAGGTATTTCCACGTTTAATAGAGAGAACTTTGACTTTGGCCTTTTGGATTGGGAAGGTTTCAACATCTGAAAATTCAACCAGTTTGTGTTTTCGAGCACGAGAAACAAAGGTTCCTTTTCCTTGCTGACGGACAATGTAGCCATCAGCAGCGAGGTCGTTCAAAGCACGGACAACGGTGATAGAGCTGACATCATAAATTTTAATGAGTTCAGCTTCAGTATAAAATTTATCTCCATTTTCAAATTTTCCGGAGATAATTTGCTGCTTCAATTCATCTTTGATGTGTTGGTACTTTGGAATTGCCATAGTGCTACCTCTCTTTAGATTTCTCTTATTTAACCCTATTTTAACATATTTTTTATAAAAGTGTTGACATTTTTTAAATAATTTATTATATTAATAAATGAAAAGGGTTACATATAAGAAAGGGGGGCGTTTATGGGAGTTTTTGAGATTCGCGATGCTTTCTATTTAAAAGATCAACCCTTCAAGATTTTATCCGGAGCGATCCATTATTTCCGAATTGACCCAGCAGACTGGTATCATTCCTTGTATAATCTAAAGGCTTTGGGGTTCAACACGGTTGAAACCTATGTCCCTTGGAATGCGCATGAACCCCGCAAAGGGCAGTTTGACTTTAGTGGTCGATTGGATCTAGAGCGTTTCATTCGAACAGCCCAGTCCCTAGGACTTTACATGATTGTAAGGCCGTCGCCCTTTATCTGTGCAGAGTGGGAATTTGGTGGATTACCAGCCTGGCTCTTAGAAGAAGATCTGCGAATCCGCTCATCTGACCCAGCCTTTATCGAATCAGTGGATCGTTATTATGATCGCTTGCTTGGCTTGTTGACACCCTACCAAGTGGATCAGGGTGGTCCAATCCTCATGATGCAGGTGGAAAATGAGTACGGCTCTTATGGAGAGGATAAGGATTATCTTCGTGCCATTCGGGATTTGATGAAGGAAAAAGGCGTGACCTGTCCTCTCTTTACATCAGATGGACCATGGCGAGCAACGCTAAGAACAGGAACCTTGATAGAAGAAGACCTCTTTGTGACGGGAAACTTCGGTTCCAAAGCAGCCTATAACTTTGGTCAGATGCAAGAATTCTTTGACGAATACGGCAAGAAATGGCCCTTGATGTGTATGGAATTCTGGGATGGCTGGTTTACCCGCTGGAAGGAACCCGTGATTCAAAGGGACCCAGAGGAGTTGGCAGAAGCTGTCCATGAGGTCTTGGAGCTTGGCTCCATCAATCTCTATATGTTTCATGGCGGGACCAATTTTGGCTTCATGAATGGTTGCTCAGCTCGGGGAACGCTCGATTTGCCACAGGTGACGTCCTATGACTATGGGGCTTTGCTCAATGAGCAGGGCAATCCGACGGAGAAATATTATGCTATTCAAAAAATGATGGCGACCTATTATCCGGAATACCCACAGCAGGAACCGCTCATCAAAGAATGTTTGCCAGAACAAACCTTGCAACTGGCAGCCAAGACTAGTCTTTTTGGAAATCTGGACAATCTGGCTCAGGTCGAGACCAGCCTTTATCCCGAAAAGATGGAAGAGTTGGGGCAAACCACAGGTTATCTACTATATGAGACAGACCTTGAGTTGGATGCGGAAGAAGAAAAACTGCGCATCATTGATGGTCGGGATCGGGTACAGATTTACCTGGATGATCAACATGTAGCAACACAATACCAAACAGAGATCGGTGAAGATCTTTTTATCAAAGGAAAAAAGAAAGCGGTTACGAATTTAAAAATCTTGCTTGAAAATATGGGTCGTGTCAACTACGGGCACAAGCTCTTAGCTGATAGCCAGCACAAGGGCATTCGCACAGGCGTCTGTGTGGATTTGCATTTCCACCTTCATTGGAAGCAGTACCCACTGGATTTACAAGATCTCAGTCAGCTCGATTTTTCAAAGGAATGGCAGGCAGGTGCTCCAGCATTTTACCGATATGATTTTCAGCTGGACCACACCCTTGACACTTATCTGGATATGACAGGATTTGGGAAAGGGGTCGTCTTTGTCAACGGCCACAACCTTGGTCGCTTCTGGGAGGTCGGACCGACCACTTCACTTTACGTGCCTCATGGTTTCCTCAAAGAAGGAGCCAATAGCCTGATCGTCTTTGAGACAGAAGGGCGTTACCAAGAGACACTTGAACTTGTTCAACAACCTACATTCAAAGAAGTAAAGGGGGAAAACTTATGACTATTGTAGGATGCCGTATCGATGGACGTTTGATCCACGGGCAGGTAGCCAATCTTTGGACTACCAAACTAAATGTTTCACGTATCATGGTGATCGATGATGAAGTCGCTCAAAATGATATCGAAAAAAGTGGCTTGAAACTAGCGACACCACCTGGTGTTAAGCTCAGTATCTTGCCAGTCGCAAAAGCTGCGGAAAATATCTTGGCTGGAAAATATGATAGCCAACGACTCTTTATCGTAGCTCGCAAACCTGATCGTTTCCTTCGTTTGATCGAAGCAGGCGTTCAGCTTGAAACGCTGAATGTCGGCAATATGTCTCAATCTGATGAGACACGCGCGATTACCCGCTCGATCAATGTGGTGGACGCGGACGTGGAAGACTTTAACAAAATCCACGAAAAAGGTGTGAAGATTACGTCTCAGATGGTGCCAAACGACACTGCAGAAGACTTTATGAAGTTATTAAAGTAAAAGAAAATTTTTAGGAGGAAATTGTCATGATACAATGGTGGCAAATTTTACTACTTACTTTGTACTCAGCTTATCAAATCTGTGATGAGTTGACGATTGTTTCATCAGCAGGATCACCAGTCTTTGCTGGTTTCATTACAGGACTTGTCATGGGAGATTTAAAGACAGGTCTATTTATCGGAGCTTCTCTTCAATTGACAGTGCTCGGTGTTGGTACTTTCGGTGGAGCTTCTCGTATTGACGCCACTTCTGGTGCCGTTCTTGCGACTGCCTTCTCAGTAGCAAAAGGGATTGATGCAGAGCTTGCTATTGCTACAATCGCTGTGCCGGTAGCAACTTTGTTGACTTACTTTGATATTCTTGGTCGTATGACTACAACTTACTTCGCTCACCGTGTAGATGCTGCGATCGAACGTTACGACTATAAAGGAATTGAACGCAACTACCTTCTTGGAGCGATTCCTTGGGCTCTTTCTCGTGCCCTTCCAGTCTTCTTGGCTCTTGCCTTTGGTGGTTCTTTCGTAGAAACTGTTGTTACAGGTCTTGCTAATGTACAATGGTTGGCAAACGGTCTGAAACTTGCAGGTCAAATGCTTCCAGGTCTTGGATTTGCGATCTTGCTTCGTTACCTTCCTGTTCGTCGTAACCTTCACTATTTAGCACTTGGCTTTGGCTTAACAGCAATGTTGACAGTGCTTTATAGCAATGTTCAAAGCCTTGGTGCTGCAGTGTCTAGCATTGTTGGTTCTGATGTGTTCGCTAAACTTCCAAAAGAACAAGCTATTACTTTTGTTAACAACTTCAAGAGTGTATCTATGATTGGTATTGCCATCATCGGTATCTTCCTTGCAGTACAACACTTCAAAAACAGCCAACGTACAGTTGTAGCTGCTCCAGCAAGCAATGTAGAAAGCGGGGAAATTGAAGATGACGAATTCTAATTACAAACTAACAAAAGAAGATTTTAAACAAATTAACAAACGTAGCCTCTTCACCTTCCAATTGGGTTGGAACTACGAACGGATGCAGGCTTCTGGTTACCTTTACATGCTTCTTCCACAATTGCGTAAAATGTATGGTGATGGCACTCCAGAATTGAAAGAAATGATGAAATTGCATACGCAATTCTTCAATACTTCACCATTCTTCCACACCATTATCACTGGTTTTGACCTTGCTTTGGAAGAAAAAGATGGTGTCAAATCAAAAGATGCGGTGAACGGGATCAAGACAGGTCTCATGGGACCATTCGCTCCTCTTGGGGACTCAATCTTTGGATCATTGGTACCAGCTATTATGGGTTCAATCGCAGCAACTTTGGCTGTTGCAGGAAACCCAGCCGGTATCTTCTTGTGGATCGCTGTGGCAGTTGCTTATGACATTTTCCGTTGGAAACAATTGGAATTTGCCTATAAAGAAGGGGTTAACCTCATCAACAACATGCAAAGTACCTTGACAGCTTTGATCGATGCAGCTGCCGTTCTGGGTATCTTCATGGTTGGTGCCTTGATTGCCAGCATGATTGGTGTTGAAGTTTCTTGGACTCCACACATTGGGGACAAAGCGATTGAAATTCAAGATATGCTCAACCTTATCTTCCCACGTTTGGTACCAGCTATCATCACAGGTGTAATCTACTGGTTGCTTGGACGTAAGGGTATGAACTCTACAAAAGCTATCTTGCTCATCATCCTTGCAGCAATCGCATTCTCAGCATTTGGCCACTTCTTCTTTGGAATGGCATAATGGAGTAAGGTATGGCAAAACACCTAGTATTGGTCAGTCATGGTCGCTTCTGTGAAGAGCTCAAAGCCAGTACAGAAATGATTATGGGACCACAAGACAACATTCATACAGTTGCACTCTTACCAGAAGAAGGGCCAGAAGACTTTACTGCTAAATTTGAAGCAACCGTCCAAGGTCTAGAAGACTATATTGTATTTGCCGATCTCTTGGGAGGAACTCCTTGCAACACTGTGAGTCGCTTGATCCTTGAAGGACGTGCGATTGACTTATACGCAGGGATGAATCTTCCGATGGTCATCGAATTCATCAATAGTAGCCTGACTGGTAATGAAGGGGACTACCCTGAACGTGCAAAAGAAAGTATTGTCAAGGTAAATGACCTCTTGTCAAACCTTGATGATGATGAAGATGAGTAGGTTGGTATGGGAGTCTGGGAGAATCATCTCAGGCTCCTTTCCCATTTATCAACGTTAGATTGTAGAAAGGAACAACAGGTTCTATGTTAGACTATACAAAAGAAGACTTGCAGGAGCTAGGAGCAGAGATCACCACTCGTGAGATCTACCAACAACCAAGTGTTTGGAAAGAAACGGCTCACTTGTACCAAGAAAGAAAAGCGGAAATAAAAGCTTTCTTAGAAAAAATTGGGCAAGAGCATGACTATATCAAGGTCATCTTGACAGGGGCAGGGACCTCAGCCTATGTAGGGGATACCTTGGTTCCATATTTGCAGGAAGTGCATGATGAACGCCACTGGAATTTCCAATCCATTGCGACGACGGATATCGTAGCGCATCCTCAAACCTATTTGAAAAAAGAGGTTCCAACGGTTTTAGTATCTTTTGCACGAAGTGGCAACTCGCCAGAAAGTGTCGCCACCGTGCAGTTGGCTCAAGACTTGGTTGATGAGCTCTATCAGATCACCATTACCTGTGCCGAAGAAGGAAAACTGGCCCAGCAAGCCCACGGAGATAAGCGCAATCTCTTGCTTCTTCAACCCAAAGAAACCAACGATGCTGGCTTTGCCATGACATCCAGCTTTACGTCTATGCTCTTGACAGCTCTCTTGGTCTTTGATCCAAGCGAGGAAGAGATCAAGGAAAAACGAGTAGCAGAGCTGGTTCATCTATCTGAGCAAATCTTGGAGCAGGACCGTGCGGTCAAGGAAGTGGTCGATCTAGACTTCGAGCGCGTGATCTATCTGGGAGCAGGACCTTTCTTTGGTCTAGCCCATGAAGCCCAACTCAAGATTTTGGAATTAACAGCAGGCAAAATCGCAACCATGTATGAGAGTCCTGTCGGTTTCCGTCACGGTCCGAAATCCCTCATCAATGACCAGACCCTCGTCTTGGTCTTTGGCTCCATTGATCCTTATACCCGACAGTATGATCTGGACTTGGTTCGCGAAGCTGCAGGGGATCAGATTGCCCGTCAAGTCGTCCTCTTGACGGATCAAGCTGCAGGCATTGAGCATGTACGAGAAGTGTTAGTGGAATCTTCTGCGGATTCCCTAGATATCTACCGTGCCTTCCCATACATTATCTATGGTCAATTGATTTCTCTCTTGACTTCGCTCAAGGTGCAAAATCGCCCAGATACGCCTTCACCAACTGGTACCGTCAATCGGGTTGTTCAAGGGGTGATCATTCATCCATTTCATAAAGAATAGCCACTAATTTTCTATAAAAAGTGGAGTGTTTCTTCTTGTGAAACTGATACAATGGAGAAAAACAGTGAGAGGAGAAGGTTTGTGAAACAGTATCAAGAAAGCGTGTTTGGGAAATGGCAGAATCAAGAGGTTCGGGCTTATCGCCTCGAAAATGACAAGGGTTACCAATTATCTGTCATGACCTATGGGGCAACGATCTTAGAATATGTGACACCGGATAAAGAAGACCAGTTTACGAATATTATTCTAGGCTTTGATCGCTTTGAGGACTATGTGGGCAATAGCCCTAAATATGGGGCTAGTATTGGCCCGGTAGCAGGCCGGATTGCAGGAGCTAGCTTTGAACTCAATGGAGAGACCTATCACTTGGAAGCCAATAACGGTGCTAACTGCAACCACAGTGGACCGACGGGTTGGGACAGCGCTTTGTTTAGCGTGGAGTCGGTAACGGATCAGGAAATCACCCTGTACACAGAGCGTGCAGATGGAACCGGTGGTTTCCCTGGAAATCTCAAGATCTGGGTAACCTATGGTTTGACGGAAGATGGTGAACTCGAAATTGCTTATCGGGTAGAAACGGGTCAAGATACCTTGGTCAACCCGACCAACCATAGCTATTTCAACCTATCTGGGAACTTCACCCAGCCGATCAATGATCATGTCTTTCAGATCAACCATCAAGGGCTTTACCCTATCCATCCAGACGGTGTCCCTCTTCAGACCGTGGATAGAGAAAGTCCGGTTGTTCAGCATCTCTACCAAGCCATGCTCTTGGAGGATCTTTTTAAGGACTCTGATCCGCAAATTCGCCTGGTAGAAGGATTAGACCATCCATTTGCTCTTCCAGAAGGGCATGAAAATGCTGGCTTTCTTTACCATCAGCCATCTGGACGTTTCTTGACCTTCAAGTCAGAAGCCCCAGCCTTGGTGGTATATTCAGCGAATTTCGTAGACGAGACCGTTCATCTGCAAGGCCAACCAATGGTTCAGCACAATGGCTTGGCTCTAGAATTCCAAACCGTGCCAGATGCCATTCACAGTGACCAAGCTGAAAAGGTCATCCTGAGGGCGGGTCAAGTCTTCACCAGTAAGACTAGCTACCATGCCATCGCTAAGAAATAAGGAGGAAAGGGGTGACCCAAACAAGGATGTGAAATCCTTGCTTGGGACATCCTCTTTTTCTCGAAAAAAATTTTTTAGAAAAACTATAAGGAAAGTTTAAGCTTCCTATCGTATACTAATACCATCATCAAAGACCTCCTAACTTTGAATGATAAAACTCCTAAAACTTTTTCATAATAATCTCCCTATAAGAGCCACCAAAACCGGTGGCTTTTTTCTGGGAGTGAGACAGAACAATTTTTTAAAATTGTTCGTTGTCTCACCCCCGCACAGTTGATTAGGTAATCTTTGGAGCTATAAGAGCGAACAAAGATACCAATCAACCACTGCGTTATGTAATTATTACTAAACCTATTTCATCTAACCAAGCCTGATAGGGACGTAGACGAGCTTAGGTACATTGATGCAATTTGAACGGAGCGAAAACTACGTTCCTTGTTTCTTAGCAAACGTTAGTGAGCTTAGGTACGTTGACGCAGTTCGAACGCAAGTGAGAACTACGATCTTTAAAAAACACATCCTATTTATGGTACCGAAGGTATCATTTTTTGCTATAATAGACTGTATGAGTAGAATTTTAGACAATGAAATCATGGGCGATGAAGAGGCCGTTGAACGGACGTTGCGCCCGCAATATTTACATGAATATATCGGTCAAGATAAGGTCAAGGACCAGCTGAAAATCTTTATCGAGGCAGCTAAGCTTCGGGATGAAGCGCTGGATCATGTCCTTCTTTTTGGCCCTCCGGGGCTTGGGAAAACCACCATGGCCTTTGTCATCGCCAATGAACTGGGCGTCAATCTCAAGCAGACTTCTGGTCCTGTCATTGAAAAGGCTGGTGACTTGGTAGCTATCCTCAATGATCTAGAGCCGGGCGATGTCCTCTTTATCGATGAGATCCACCGGCTGCCTATGTCAGTCGAAGAAGTGCTTTACAGCGCCATGGAAGATTTTTACATCGATATCATGATTGGCGCTGGGGAGAGCAGTCGGAGTGTCCATCTGGACCTTCCTCCTTTCACTTTGATTGGGGCAACGACGCGAGCTGGTATGCTGTCCAATCCCTTGCGCGCTCGCTTTGGGATTACCGGACACATGGAATACTATGAGCAGGATGATCTGACAGAGATTGTCGAGCGGACCGCCGAGATCTTTGAGATGGAGATTACCCACGAAGCTGCCGAAGAGCTTTCTCTTCGTAGTCGTGGGACTCCTCGGATTGCCAACCGTTTGCTGAAGCGGGTGCGCGATTTTGCCCAGATCATGGGCGATGGCTTGATTGACGATACCATTACCGACAAGGCCCTCTCTATGCTAGATGTGGACCATGAAGGACTGGACTATGTCGATCAAAAGATCCTGCGCACCATGATTGAGATGTACGGCGGTGGCCCGGTCGGGCTTGGGACTCTATCGGTCAATATTGCCGAAGAGCGCGAGACTGTAGAAGATATGTATGAGCCTTACTTGATTCAGAAAGGCTTTATCATGCGGACCCGGACAGGGCGCGTGGCGACCCGCAAGGCCTATGAACATCTGGGTTATCCCTACAATGGAGACTAGAAGAAGATGCTGACGGAAGAAGCAATAGTAGAACAAATCCAAGTGGATCCGGAGATGATGACTGTTTTGGCTATCATTCGGGATCTCAACTTAGCAGATGCCTGGTTAGCGGCGGGCGCGGTGCGCAATTTCATCTGGAACCAGCTCTCTGGAAAACCAGGGTTTGATGCGACGACAGATCTGGATCTGGTCTTTTATGACCCTACGATCAGCTATGAGGAGACTCAGCAGATCGAGCAGGAATTAAAGAAGACCTATCCCCAGTACGCTTGGGAAGTGAAAAATCAAGTCTATATGCACCAGCATAGCCCGGGGACGGCTCCATATCATAGTGCCTGTGATGCGGTTTCTAAATACCCCGAGCAGTGTACGGCTCTTGCGGTTCGCTTAAGGAAAGAGGGTCAGCTAGAGCTCTTTCTCCCTTATGGGACAAAGGATATCGAAGACTTCATCGTTCAGCCGACTCCGCATTTTTTAGCCAACCCAGAGCGTTTAACGGTTTATACAGAGCGGATGAAAAAGAAAAATTGGCAGAGTAAATGGCCTCCATTAGAGGTTCGTTTTCCAAAATAGAGAAACAGATCAGATTTGAAAAAGGAATCTGATTTTTCTTTAAAATGATGGAGCCACTTTGTCATCTTTCTGTCACATTTTTGTTATAATAGTAATAGTATGCTGGTTTTCCATAGTGGAAAGCCAAGAGCTCAGCTAGGTTGGGCAGTCCGAACAAGGAGTTAGGTGGAATCATGAAAAAAATCGTCTTTGTCTGCTTAGGAAATATTTGTCGGAGCACCATGGCGGAGTTTGTCATGAAGGATTTGACGGATCAGTATGAGATTGAAAGTCGGGCCACCTCGAGCTGGGAACATGGCAATCCCATCCATCGGGGAACCCAGAAAATCTTTCAACAACACCAAGTCCCTTATGATCCAGCCAAGACGTCCTTACAGATCAAGGAAGAGGATTTTTACAACTTTGATTTGATCCTAGGGATGGACGAAAACAATGTAGCAGATCTGAAGCAAATGGCTCCTGCGGGTACAGAGCACAAGATTCATCTTTTTGCTGCTGAAAGTGTGCCAGATCCGTGGTATACCGGTGATTTTGAGGAGACCTATTCCAGAGTCCTGAGTGGCTGTAAGGCTTGGTTAGATCAGTTAGCAACTTCTTAAGAGTTTGATATGTGAGAGAATACAGAATATGAAAGAATTTTATGAGACCTATAAGGTCTATCTGACGCGAAAAAATTTAGAAATAGCAGCAGTAGTCGTGATTATTCTATCTGCTTTGATGGTTTTCCTTTCAGCCATTCCAGGTCAGGGCGTCTTGACCTTGGATAAGGGTGCGATCCGTTACGACGGAAGTTTGGTCCGTGGCAAGATGAATGGCAAGGGAACCGTCACCTTTAAAAATGGGGATACCTATACAGGTAACCTCGTCAACGGCTCTTTTAGCGGCTATGGTAAGTTTAAGTCCAAGGATGGTTGGACCTATGAAGGGCAGTTTGTTAACGGCCAGCCGGAGGGCAAAGGCACCTTAACCACAGAAGCCAACGTCGTATACAAAGGAACATTCAAGCAGGGGATTTATCAAAATGCGCATTAAATGGTTTTCACTAGTCCGTGTTACAGGACTCTTATTGGTATTGCTTTACCATTTCTTCCAAAAAGCCTTTCCTGGAGGCTTCATTGGGGTAGATATTTTCTTCACCTTCTCAGGATTTTTGATTACAGCGCTCTTGATCGATGAATTTGCGCGCAAGCAAGGAATCGACTATCTGGCATTCTTGAAACGGCGTTTTTACCGGATCGTACCACCCCTTGTCTTTATGGTCTTGGTCGTGATGCCCTTTACCTTTATGGTCCAACGGGACTACGTGGCTGGTATTGGGACTCAGATTGCGGCGGTCTTCGGTTTTGTGACCAATTTCTTTGAGATGGCAACGGGTGGTAGTTACGAAAGTAACTTCATTCCACATCTCTTCCTTCATACCTGGAGTTTGGCCCTAGAAGTGCATTACTATGTGCTCTGGGCACTTTTGGCATGGTTCTTGGCTAAGCGGGCTAAGACGGTTGGAAAGTACCGAGGCATGCTCTTCCTGGCGTCCAGCGGACTCTTTCTCTTCACCTTCTTGTCTATGTTCATCCGCGCCTTTCTGACAGCTAATTTCTCCACTATCTATTTTTCTAGCTTCACTCACATCTTCCCCTTCTTTGCGGGATCATGCCTAGCAACGGTGACAGGGATTGCCAATGTCAGCCCGAACTTTACAAAGCTGGTGCAGTCTTGGAGCATGAAAAAGACCTTATCGGTCTTGGGTGGAAGCTTTGTCTTCTTGTTTGTGCTCAGTCTTTTCTTACCATTTGATAGCTTGTGGACCTATCTGTTTGGCTTTTTAGCAGCGACAATCGCAGCTTGTGCCATGATTCTGTCGGCCCGCATTCTCCATGAAAAGACGCCAGATAAAAAAGAACCAGCCATTCTCAATTTCTTGGCAGATACTAGTTATGGTGTCTACCTTTTCCACTGGCCTTTCTTTATCATCTTCTCTCAACATTTAGGGAATATGATGGCAGCCCTTGTGACGACGATCGTTTCCTTGATTCTAACGGCTCTGTCCTTCTATATTTTGGAGCCAACCATTGCAGGCAAGGAGCCTCGGGTCTTTGGTATGAAGATGGATCTCAGCTTTTTGACCAAGCCGATCTTTTACCTCATGATTCCACTGGCTCTCTTGATGATTGGCATCTCCGCCTTTGCACCAACCGTTGGAGCTTTTGATGAGAGTTTGGTAGTGAGTGGGCTCAATCAAGCAGACAGCAAAATGCAGGTCACACGGACGCAGGTGGACAATGCGACGGCAACAGACTATAACGTCTCAAATGGTGTGACCATGATCGGTGATTCCGTTAACTTGCGAGCGCAGGACTACCTGACTAAAGCCATCCCTGGCATCCAGATCGATGCAGTGGTGAGCCGTCAGTTGGAAAATGGAATGAAGGTCTTTGAGACTGATATCTCCAATAAAGTTCTCCTAAAAAATGTGGTCATTGCCCTAGGAACCAATACTGTAAGCAACTACAAAGAATTGCTGGATCAGTATGTTGAGAAACTTCCAAAAGGCCGTCGCTTGATCCTTGTGACACCATATGATGGGCGCTATGCCAACGATCAGTCCAGTGAATCGGTTCAAACCCGTCTTTATGAGTTGGAACTGGCTAAGAAATACGACTTTATCACGATTGCGGACTGGTACCAAGTAGCAATTGAAAATCCAAACATTTGGGTGGGAACAGACTCTGTTCACTTCAATATGGAAACCAATGGTGGGGAACTCTATGCTCAAACAGTCAAAGAAGCTCTTGATAAGGCCGAAAAAGGTCCGGTCAAGAAGTAAAAATGCTTCTCTGAAACTGAAACAAAACAAATCCTAACAAAATAAAACAAAAAGCAACTTTTTACTTGTAAAAAGTTGCTTTTTTTAGTAAGATTAAGAAAACGCTTACATAAATCAATTGAAAATATCACTTTGTGAAGAAAAAAATTTTTTAATTATTTTTTCACAATTTTGCTAGATGATTACTTTCACAGCAATAGGATTGATAAAATTTTCACAAACTTCAAAAAAATCTTTGTGAAAGTTGCTTGGAAGTGTTTACAAAAATCTCAAAATAGAGTACAATTATATTGTGAAATAATTAACAAATCGAAATTTCTTACACTATTCTTGAAAATTTCCGAAAACATGAAAAAAGTTCTAGAAAAGGATAAGGGTTTCAAACATTGGAGGAAAGCATCAAATGGCTGATAAAAAAACTCTCTCACCTGAAGAAAAGAAACTCGCTGCTGAAAAACACGTAGACGAGTTGGTGCAAAAAGCGCTCGTAGCGCTTGAAGAAATGCGCAAATTGAACCAGGAGCAAGTGGACTACATTGTAGCGAAAGCATCTGTAGCTGCTCTTGACGCACACGGTGAGCTCGCTCTTCATGCTTATGAAGAAACTGGTCGTGGGGTCTTTGAAGACAAGGCGACGAAGAACTTATTCGCTTGTGAACACGTTGTGAACAACATGCGTCACACCAAGACAGTTGGTGTCATTTCAGAAGATGATGTCACTGGTTTAACTTTGATTGCGGAGCCAGTCGGAGTTGTCTGTGGGATCACTCCTACAACAAACCCTACTTCAACAGCAATCTTTAAAGCATTGATTTCCTTGAAGACACGGAACCCTATCGTCTTTGCCTTCCACCCATCTGCTCAAGAATCATCTGCTCATGCGGCACAAATCGTACGCGATGCGGCAATTGCAGCTGGAGCACCTGAGAACTGTGTGCAATGGATTACCCAACCTTCTATGGAAGCAACTAGTGCCCTTATGAACCATGAAGGAGTTGCGACCATCCTTGCGACCGGTGGTAACGCCATGGTAAAAGCCGCTTATTCTTGTGGAAAACCAGCTCTTGGGGTAGGTGCCGGAAACGTTCCTGCTTACGTTGAAAAATCAGCCAATATCCGCCAAGCAGCACACGATATCGTCATGTCTAAATCATTTGACAATGGTATGGTCTGTGCGTCTGAACAAGCGGTTATCATCGATAAAGAAATCTACGATGAGTTTGTTGAAGAATTCAAATCTTACCACACTTACTTCGTTAACAAAAAAGAAAAAGCCCTTCTTGAAGAGTTCTGCTTTGGTGTAAAAGCCAACAGCAAAAACTGTGCGGGTGCGAAATTGAATGCGGACATCGTTGGGAAACCAGCAGCATGGATCGCTGAACAAGCTGGCTTCTCAGTCCCAGAAGGAACCAATATCCTTGCTGCAGAATGTAAAGAAGTTGGTGAAAAAGAGCCGTTGACTCGTGAAAAATTGTCACCAGTCATTGCTGTTTTGAAATCTGAAAGCCGTGAAGACGGAATTAACAAAGCTCGCCAAATGGTTGAATTCAACGGTCTTGGTCACTCAGCAGCCATCCATACTGCTGATGAAGAATTGACAAAAGAATTTGGTAAAGCAGTTAAAGCCATTCGTGTGATCTGCAACTCTCCTTCGACTTTCGGTGGTATCGGGGATGTTTACAATGCCTTCTTGCCATCATTGACACTTGGATGTGGTTCTTACGGACGCAACTCTGTTGGGGACAACGTTAGTGCCATCAACCTCTTGAATATCAAAAAAGTCGGACGCCGGAGAAATAACATGCAATGGATGAAACTTCCTTCAAAAACATACTTTGAACGTGATTCAATTGAATACCTACAAAAATGTCGTGACGTTGAACGTGTCATGATCGTTACAGACCACGCTATGGTAGAGCTTGGTTTCCTTGATCGTATCATCGAACAGCTTGACCTTCGTCGCAACAAGGTGGTTTACCAAATCTTTGCAGACGTAGAACCAGATCCAGATATCACAACCGTTGAACGTGGTACAGAGATCATGCGTGCCTTCAAACCAGATACCATCGTCGCTCTCGGTGGAGGATCTCCAATGGATGCGGCCAAAGTAATGTGGCTCTTCTACGAGCAACCAGAAGTGGACTTCCGTGACTTGGTTCAAAAATTCATGGATATCCGTAAACGTGCCTTCAAATTCCCATTACTTGGTAAGAAGACGAAATTCATTGCCATCCCAACTACATCTGGTACAGGATCTGAAGTAACTCCATTTGCCGTTATCTCTGATAAAGCAAACAACCGTAAATACCCAATCGCTGACTACTCATTGACTCCAACTGTTGCCATCGTAGACCCTGCCTTGGTATTGACTGTTCCAGGATCTGTTGCTGCTGATACTGGTATGGACGTTTTGACTCACGCAACAGAAGCTTATGTATCTCAAATGGCAAGTGATTACACTGATGGTCTTGCTCTTCAAGCCATCAAACTTGTCTTTGAAAACTTGGAAAGCTCAGTCAAGAATGCGGACTTCCATTCACGCGAAAAGATGCACAATGCGTCAACGATCGCAGGTATGGCCTTCGCCAATGCCTTCCTCGGTATTTCTCACTCCATGGCCCACAAGATCGGTGCGCAATTCCACACCATCCACGGACGGACCAATGCTATCTTGCTTCCATACGTTATCCGCTACAACGGTACACGCCCTGCTAAGACAGCTACATGGCCTAAGTACAACTACTACCGTGCAGATGAAAAATACCAAGATATCGCTCGTATGCTAGGACTTCCATGCTCTACACCAGAAGAAGCCGTTGAAGCTTACGCAAAAGCTGTATACGAACTCGGTGAACGCTGTGGTATCGAAATGAACTTCAAAGCACAAGGCATCGATGAAAAAGAATGGAAGAAACATTCTCGTGAATTGGCCTTCCTTGCTTACGAAGATCAATGTTCACCAGCTAATCCACGTCTTCCAATGGTAGACCATATGCAAGAAATCATCGAAGATGCTTACTATGGTTACAAGGAACGTCCAGGACGTCGTAAATAAGACGCAAGGAACAACTGATGTTTATCAGCTATCCCTCACTCGTAAAAGTGGGGGATTTTTGCTATTTGGGTCCAAAACTCGTTTTTTCATAAAAAATTAGACTTTTTTTCAAAAATTGTGTTATTTTTATAGCATTCCGAGCTATTTTATGTTACCCTATAGTGTATGAATCTGCCTGTAGCTGAAGGGTTATGATCCTTTTTCAGTTATAGGAAATGAAAAAACAAATCCAAGAAAGGAGGCCATCTCAAATGGAGTTAGAAGGTGACGTGCAAGGAAGACAAGATCAGGCACAGAAAATTATTGAAATGCCCCAACGAGATCGGGAAACTTCCACTTCAGAAAATCAGCCATCATCTGCTTCGGTGGTCTCCATGTATGGGCAGGAAAATCCAAGCATTTCTAGCCTCCATCAGCAACTGGCAGGCGCATCTGGAACCCAGACCATTCAATTGCGGGAGGAATTGGTGCTGGCGGTAGCGCAGAATGCTTCAGCGCAAGCAACTGTCTTTGAGGCAGAAATCAAGGATAAGCTTGAAGAGGCTAAGGAGACAGTTTCTCATAAGGTCGCTGAGGTGTCTCAAATGGCCCACAGCATGGCCCAATTTTTAACAGATGCAGAAGTGGAGCAACTATTAGGAGAGTTCTCCATGGATACTTGTTGGGACCAAGCAGTAGAGGCGGAAAACCTCGCCCAAGCAAAGGCCTACTCCACTCGCTTGTCAGATTTGGCAGGTCAGCTGGAGGCTGCATCAGCTCAATTGGTGGACTTGGACAAGGGACAAGCGACGGCCTTTGATTTTTCATAAGTAGGAGAAAAAGATGTTAGAGATCCTGGGAGAGGACAGAGAACGAATTGAGGAGCTCCATCGAGAGATTAAAAAGGAGCAAGAGCGGATTGCGATCAGAAGTTTGATTGCAACGCAAAAAGCCTTGATGATGTTGGAAGGGATGAGTTTGCAGGTAACCTTGGGCGGTCAATCCGAAAAGATGCGCTCTTTTGCTACAACGACCCTCGTTAGTGATTTGAAAGATGGATTTACAGGAGGAGCAGCGGACGCGGTAGAAACAGCACTGAAAGCAGTGAAGAAGCCGATTTTATTGAGTCCGATTAAAGGAGGTATGTGATGTACCATTCAGGAAATAGTGAATTAGAACAACTAGAAGATCGACATTACCGCTTCAATCAAAAGCTTAGTGAGTTGGAGTGGGATTATGCGGATATGCGTATGGATGTCCGCCAACATACAGAAAATTTAGTGGACTGGCTAAGTGCCCTGCATTTTCAAGCCCCAAGTGCGGAGGCCCAAAGTGGCTTGGAGCGTTTATTTGCCTTGCAAGAAGAGTTTGAGGCAGAACTCAAGCGCTATGAAGAGCGCTTAGAAGAAGAGCGTGAGCGCGAGCAGCAAGAGTACTATAAGCAGCGTCAACAATTAGAACAAGGTGATTGAAACATTCCTCTGGTAGAGATAAGAGGAATGTTTTTGTTTGCTCAAAAAACTTTTAAAAATGTGCTCATAAATTCTTGCAAGCGCTTACTTAGTATGTTATAATATTCACAAATAAACGAAAACAAAATGGTTTTATCAAACCAACAAAAAAGGAGTCGCTTATGAAAGCTGCAACCTATGTATCTGCAGGCAATCTGCAACTGCTGGATCAACCAAAGCCAGTGATCAAAAATCCAACGGATGCCATTGTGCGTGTCTTGAAGACAACCATCTGTGGGACAGACCTTCATATCCTAGGAGGAGATGTGCCAGCTTGTAAGGAAGGCACAATTTTAGGCCACGAAGGAATCGGGATCGTCGAAGAAGTCGGCGATGCGGTTAATAATTTCAAGGTGGGCGACAAGGTCATTATCTCTTGTGTCACAGCTTGTAATACCTGCTACTACTGTAAACGTAGCCTACCATCTCACTGTGAAGATGGTGGTTGGATTTTGGGTCACTTGATCAACGGAACCCAAGCAGAGTATGTCCACATTCCGCATGCTGATGGTAGTCTTTATCATGCGCCTGAAACTGTGGATGACGAAGCCTTGGTCATGCTCTCAGATATTCTCCCAACCTCTTATGAAATCGGGGTCCTCCCATCTCATGTAAAACCAGGGGATAATGTCTGTATCGTTGGAGCTGGTCCGATCGGTCTTGCAGCTCTCTTGACTGTGCAGTTCTTCTCACCAGCTACGATTATCATGGTGGACTTGTCTGAATCCCGTCTTGAAGCGGCTAAGAAATTTGGGGCAACTCATACCATTTGTTCCAGCGATATTGCTGAAATCAAGGCCTTTATCAATGAAGTGACGGACGGCCGTGGGGTCGATATTTCTATGGAATGTGTGGGCTATCCTGCTACTTTTGATGTCTGCCAAAACGTCATCTCTGTCGGTGGTCACATCGCCAATGTCGGTGTCCACGGGAAACCGGTTAGCTTCAATTTGGACGATTTGTGGATCAAGAACATTACCCTCAACACCGGTCTTGTCAACGCTAATACCACTGAAATGTTGCTCAATGTCTTGAAGTCAGGCAAGATCGATGCAACCAAGCTCATCACCCACCACTTCAAACTCTCAGAAGTTGAAAAAGCCTATGATGTCTTTAAACATGCGGGTGAAAACAATGCACTCAAGGTGATTATCGAAAATGATATCAGTGAATGAAGTGGCAACTAATGTTTGTTCATAGTTTTTTTAGACGAGGCTGGGACAAAAGTCCTAGCCTCTCTTTTGTCTTTGAATTGTCGAGCAAGACGCAGTGGTTGAGTGGGCTCTACTACGCTGATCTCATCAGCTTTTACAGCCCTACACAACTGTGCGGAGGTGGGGCGACGAAATCGAATTCTAACGAATTACCGATTTCTGTCCCACTCTCTATTTTCAACCCCAAATAGCCCATGATTCCTTGCAAAATAAATTTGTTGTCTTATAATAGAAGTACAGAAAACGATTACATAAAGAGAAAGGTGTGATCTTATGAAACGGTTTTGTTATCATCGTGAATTCTGGATGGACTTCCATTTCTGGATCTTGGTCTTGCTTTTAGTGGCTGTAGCTTTGACGATGCGGGCTCCGCTTTCGGTGGTTAGCATCGCTTATCTTGCTTTTGTTGGGATTTTGATCCTTCTTCAGGTCTTTCAACCGCCTGTATCGACACGGCAGTATCCAGAAGGTAGCTACCATTTCAATTGGACCTTCTATCGGGATACCCGACTGTATATCAATCTCTTTTTATTAGCGGGTCTCTTGGCAGGCCCAATTGTTTCATCGGATATGGTCTATTGGATCTTGCTTGGAGCCGTCGTCGGCTCTATTGGCTTTGTATTTGTTGTAAAGGAAAAAGCGACTCAAAAGATGGCCTAGGTAGATGAGATGGTTTCAATATTATAGAGTAGAAATACTTCTTTAGAATAATCAAAAAAACCAAGAAGGATGAGTTTTATCTCATCCTTCTTGGTTTTTTAAATAGGGAGACCATATTAAGATTTTCGAGAACGTTGACTAGAGAGTTTTTTGTGTTCCCAGTAGCTATTAAAGACAATTTCTTTTTGTTCTCGGTTGATATTAAGAAAATGGGCATAGATGAGGTCGACCACAATTAGTAAGGGGAGAACCGCCGAGATGCGATCGATATAGGTATTGCTTGGAAGAGGTGCAGCTGGCACCACTTCAGTGAAATCTTGGTGGATACCAGCAGGATTGGCAGTTACAAGGACTGTTTTTGCACCGTTTTTCTTGGCTTTCAACAAACTGTCTGTAATAGCACTCGTCTTACCTGATAAAGAAAATCCAATGACTAAGCAGGAGGAATCTAGAATGCTGGTGGTCTGATTAAATCCGTCTTGATTAGTCACGACTTCCCCTGCCACACCAAGTCGCATAAGGCGCAATTTCATCTCCCGAGCCACCAAGCTGGAACTTCCAATCCCGAAGTAATAGATCCGATCTGCTTGATCAATTAAATCTGCTACATGCTCTAATTGAGGATCTTTGACGAAATTTTCAGTGACATTACCGATATGGTGGTAGCGTTGCAAGACGCTGAGAGTGAGTTCGTCATGTTCTTGTACCTGTTTTTGATTTTTGGTTTCTTCGTTAAAGTGATAGACAAACTCTCGATAGCCGGTGAAACCACATTTTTGAGAGAAACGCGTTAAGGCAGCCTTTGAGACATGGAGTAACTCAGTTACACGAGAAGAGGACAGAGAGTGCTGTCGTGCTTCGGATGATAAAAAATATTGGGCAATGTCGCGTTCCATATCCGTTAACTCAGCTTCATGGCTGGCGATAATGGTTCGTAAATCTTGATCTTGTTTCACAGCAATCCTCCTTTCTCACAGGATGAAATAACAGGATGCTCCTATAATATATTACACATTATAACATGGAGACACCCTTTTATTCAAGTAAAAGCAAGTAAAATACATTGAAACTAGTATCAGTATTTAAAGGGTGAAATAATAATTTTAAAAGTGCTCAAAAGACTAAATTTACTTTCAGAAATAGAAGGCTAGAAATAGAGATCATAAAATTGTAGCTATAAGAAATAAATAGGAAAGTAAGGTAACGTTGTGAAAGAACCCATTCTCATAGCTTGATAAGAAAGAGCCTTTATAAATAACATAAAGTATTTGTATAATAAATAAAATAGGTATACAATAAAACTATAGGAATTACTAGGATTTTTTAGAAAGTACTTTCTAATTATAGGGAAAGTATTGAAAATACATATTTAAAGTATTATGATTAATGGTGTAAGAGCTTACAAACTAAAAAAAGAAGCAGGTGATTAAATCATGGAAGAGTTACGGCATAAGCTGATTGTTTCGTGTCAAGCTCTACCAGACGAACCATTGCATAGTGATTTTATTATGGCTCGTATGGCAGTAGCTGCCGAGGAGGGCGGAGCATCTGGAATTCGCGCCAATTCTGTTGTTGATATTGCAGCGATTCGAAAAGCGGTGGATTTACCGATCATTGGGATCATAAAACGAGATTACGTAGATGCAGATGTTTATATCACGGCAACTATGAGAGAGGTAGATGAACTCATGACGGTTCGTCCGGATATCATTGCGATAGATGCCACAACCTCTACACGACCAAATGGCGAAAGCTTAGAAGATTTTTTCCAAAAAGTAAAGAAAAAATATCCGGATCAATTGTGGATGGCAGATTGTTCTACTATTGATGAAATGCTTACGGCTGACCAATTAGGTTTTGATTATATTGGGACAACATTGGTAGGCTATACCAAGCAAAGTAAGGGCGATAAAATCGAATCAAATGACTTTGAAATTATTCGCAAAGCTCTTAGTAAACTATCTCATCCATTAATTGCAGAAGGTAACATAGATACCCCTGATAAAGTCCATAGGGTATTGGAGTTAGGTGCCTATAGTGTTGTCGTAGGTTCAGCTATTACACGTCCACAATTAATTACAAAAAAATTTGTAGAAGCAACAAAATAAAGAAAGAGGTTTCCAAATGACAAATACAAATTTGAAGAAATATGAAGGTGTTATTCCAGCGTTTTATGCTTGCTATGATGAAAATGGTGAAGTGAGCCCAGAAAGAGTACGTGCTTTGGCTCAATACCATATTGATAAAGGAGTACAAGGGGTTTATGTCAACGGATCTTCTGGAGAATGTATTTATCTTAGTGTTGAAGATCGTAAGCTGATTTTAGAGAATGTAATGGCGGTCGCTAAAGGAAAACTAACTGTTATTGCCCACGTCGCATGTAACAATACCAAAGATAGCGTTGAACTTGCAAAGCATGCTGAAAGTCTTGGAGTAGATGCTATTGCTGCTATCCCACCTATTTACTTCCGTCTTCCTGCCTATTCGATTGCTCGCTATTGGAATGACATGAGCAAGGCTGCACCAAATACAGATTTTATCATTTATAATATTCCGCAACTGTCTGGTACCACCCTCACACGCGACCTGTATGCTGAAATGCGCAAGAATCCACGGGTGATCGGGGTGAAAAATTCATCTATGCCAACACAAGATATTCAAATGTTTGTAGCTGATGGAGGAGATGACCATATTGTCTTTAATGGACCAGATGAACAGTTCATTAGTGGCCGCGTTATTGGTGCAAAAGCTGGAATTGGTGGTACTTACGGGGTGATGCCTGATTTGTTCTTAAAATTAAATGAGTTGATCAAAGAATCCGATTTTGAAACAGCTAAAGAATTGCAATATGCGATCAATGATGTCATTTATAAGATGGTCAGTGGTCGAGCAAATCTTTATGCAGTGATCAAAGAAATTCTCCGTCTAAATGAAAAATTAGATCTTGGTTCTGTAAGAGCCCCACTCGAACCCTTGCATGAAGAAGATCTGGCAATTGCAAAAGAAGCAGCAGAACTTATTCAACAAGCACGAAAAGAATTTTTATAATAAATAAAATCAATATGGAGATATGTTATGGGCACAACAGGATTTACAATAATTGACTTAATTATCTTGATTGTTTATTTACTTGTGGTATTGGTTGCAGGTATCTATTTCTCTAAAAAAGAGATGAAAGGAAAAGAGTTCTTTAAAGGAGATGGTTCGGTTCCTTGGTATGTTACTTCGGTATCCATTTTTGCCACAATGCTCAGTCCGATTTCCTTCTTGGGACTCGCTGGTAACTCTTATGCAGGTAGCTGGATTTTATGGTTTGCTCAATTAGGGATGGTTGTAGCTGTTCCACTGACAATTCGTTTTATCTTACCTATCTTTGCACGGATAGACATCGATACGGCATATGATTACTTGGATAAACGTTTTAATTCTAAAGCACTTCGTATTATTTCAGCACTCTTGTTTATTATTTATCAATTGGGACGTATGTCTATCATTATGTACCTCCCATCAGCTGGTTTATCAGTATTGACAGGAATTGACATCAATATTTTGATTATTTTGATGGGTGCAATTGCAATTGTTTATTCTTATACTGGTGGTCTAAAATCCGTATTATGGACAGACTTTATTCAAGGTGTGGTTCTGATTAGTGGTGTCGTTGTAGCTTTATTTGTACTGATGGCTAATATTAAAGGTGGCTTTGGTGCAGTAGCAGAAACATTAGCAAACGGGAAATTCCTTGCTGCAAATGAAAAACTTTTCGATCCTAACTTGCTTTCAAACTCCATCTTCTTAATTGTGATGGGTTCAGGCTTTACAATCTTGTCTTCCTATGCTTCATCTCAAGATTTGGTTCAACGTTTTACTACAACACAAAATATTAAGAAACTTAATAAAATGTTGTTCACAAATGGTGTCTTGTCACTTGCAACTGCAACAGTCTTTTACTTGATCGGTACAGGCTTGTACGTATTCTATCAAGTACAAAATGCAGGTAGTGCAGCTAGCAATATCCCTCAAGACCAAATCTTTATGTACTTTATTGCATACCAGTTACCAGTAGGTGTCACAGGTTTGATCTTGGCAGCGATTTATGCAGCAGCTCAATCAACTATTTCAACAGGTTTGAACTCTGTTGCAACTTCATGGACATTGGATATTCAAGATGTCATTTCTAAAAATATGTCAGACGATCGTCGTACGAAAATTGCACAATTCGTATCTCTAGCAGTAGGTTTATTCTCAATTGTTGTTTCCATTATCATGGCTCATTCAGATATTAAATCTGCATACGAATGGTTCAATAGTTTCATGGGACTTGTACTTGGTCTACTTGGTGGTGTATTCATTCTTGGTTTTGTTTCTAAAAAAGCAAATAAACAAGGTGCTTATGCAGCGCTGATTGTATCAACCATCGTTATGGTATTTATTAAATACTTCCTTCCTCCAACAGCTGTTAGCTACTGGGCATATTCATTGATTTCAATTTCTGTATCAGTAGTTTCAGGTTATATTGTATCTGTTCTTACTGAAAATAAAGTATCTGCACCTAAATATACAACGATTTATGATATTTCAGAAATTAAAGCGGATTCAAGTTGGGAAGTTCGTCACTAGTCACTAATAGAAAAGAGAAAATAATATGATTATTTCTGAACAATCTGATTTTAGACGATATGCTTCTGTCAATAAACATTTTTCAAAAGTCTGTGATTTTTTAGAAAATACAAATTTGACAGATTTAGTTGATGGAAAAATTGATATTGACGGGGAAAATGTTTTTGCAAATTGTATGACTTATCTAGCTGATGGAGTCCCAGGAGATATTTTTGAAACTCATAAGAAATATTTAGATATTCATATTGTTGTTGAAAATACAGAAAAAATGGCAGTAACTTCCCCAGTTCGTGCTCAGTCACGTGTACCTTTTAGCGAAGAGAAGGATATTGCTTTTTACGATAGCAAAGACTATCAAATTGTTGAATTGCTTCCAGGGAATATGTTGGTGACTTTTGAAGAAGATCTTCACCAACCAAAGATTCATTGCAATGATGAAACTGTTAAAAAACTTGTTATCAAAGTTTTAAACGAGGAAAAATAAAATGAAAAAAATATTAAACAATATGTAACCTTAGGTACTGTATTGGATTGATGTTTGAAAAATTTGATTCATGGTATCGTAATGAACTTCATATGAAAAATGTTGTACCATATATAACATTTAAGATTGAAGATTTGAAAAAGAATTAAAGCTGAAATTTAAAAATATATAGAAAGAGGATAAAAATTATGGTAAATTACGGTATTGTTGGAGCTGGATATTTTGGAGCTGATTTGGCTCGCTCAATGAACAAAATTGAAGATGCAAAAGTGGTTGCGGTATTTGACCCAAATCATGGAGAAGAAGTTGCTCAAGAGTTGGGATCAGATGTTTGTGCAAGTTTAGATGAACTTGTAGCACGTGAAGATATTGATTGTGTGATCGTAGCTTCACCTAGCTACCTTCACCGTGAACCTGTTGTGAAAGCTGCTCAACATGGCAAACACGTATTTTGTGAAAAGCCAATTGCATTGTCTTATGAAGATTGTAAAGTCATGGTTGACGCATGTAAAGAAAATAATGTTATCTTTATGGCTGGTCACATCATGAACTTCTTTAATGGTGTACACCATGCTAAAGAATTGATTACTCAAGGTAAAATCGGTAAAGTTCTTTATTGCCATGCCGCTCGTACAGGTTGGGAAGAACAACAACCAACTGTATCATGGAAGAAACTTCGTTCTCAATCTGGAGGACATTTGTACCACCATATTCATGAATTAGATTGCATTCAGTTCATCATGGGAGGACTTCCTGAAAAAGCGACAATGGTAGGAGGCAATGTATATCATAAAGGTGAAAACTTTGGTGATGAAGATGATATGCTCATTGTAAACCTAGAATACTCTGATGATCGTTATGCTGTTTTGGAATATGGTAATGCTTTCCGTTGGGGTGAACACTACGTCTTGATTCAAGGAACTGAAGGAGCTATCAAACTTGACTTGTTCAATACTGGAGGTACTCTTCGTGTTAAAGGTGAAGGAGAATCACACTTCTTAGTACATGAAACTCAAGAGGAAGATGATGACCGTACAGCTATCTATACCGGTCGTGGTATGGATGGAGCAATTGCGTACGGTAAACCAGGAGTACGTTGCCCATTATGGTTACAAACATGTATTGATAAAGAAATGGAATATCTACATGACATCATTAAAGGTGGAGAAATTACAGAAGAATACGAAAAACTTCTCAATGGTGTAGCTGCTTTAGAATCAATCGCTACCGCTGATGCATGTACTTTATCAGTTAAAGAAGATCGAAAAGTAAGTCTTTCAGAAATCACAAATGCTTAACTATTGTAAAACAGAATAGTAAATTCTTGTCATTTTATAGGCTATTGATACGATAAGAAAATAAGGCCCTATTTCAATGAATAAGAGCAATCAGAAGATGTTGCTTGCTATTTCTAAGAAGCCCAGGTTGAATTCGAAAGGAGTTCCAGTATGGAATTAGTACAATATAAAGATGCAGTGATTGCACGGGACATTCAACACCCTGCACTCAAGAAAGTTGTAGATTATTTAAAAACACATGATGTCAGTCAAGATGAAAAGGGGACACATTCAGTCTCTGATGATTTCTTTTACAATGTGATTGAAATGGAAACAACGGATGAAGAACATCGTGTGTGGGAAAGTCACCGAGACTACTATGACGTTCATGTTCTATTCGAAGGTAAAGAACGAATCTCATATAATTTTCTGTCCAATATGAACTTGGAAGATTATGTGAAAGAAGAGGATTGGCAACAAATGTCTGGCCATTCGATGTTTGATATTCATTTCACACCTGGTGCCATTTTATTATTAGATCCAAATGATGCGCATAAGACAGGTTTGAAAGTGGATCAGGCTCAAGATATTCGCAAGATAGTATTTAAAGTGCGGTTATAGCGTGCATTATTCATTCTTTTCATTCCGAACGGGAGTAATAGAACAATTTTTGAGAGAAGGATCTTGTTATCTAGTTACTGATTTCTCTCATTGAGTGGATCGAAAGGTCTTATAAGATGATGGATGTTCTCATGAATTGTTAATGGAGGTTGGAGACTATTCCCAGCCTCTTTCCCCGTTTTTAGAAGATGTTGTCAGAGTGGAGGAGAAATGGTTACATTAGAAAAAAGTATACAACCTGTTATTGAGTCAGTCTATGAAAGCTTAACAGATTTAGAAAAGAAAATAGCTGACTATTTTTTATCTGATCATGTCATGCAAGATGATTTATCTGCGAAATCAGTGGCTAAACGATTGTATGTTTCCCTCTCTTCTTTGACAAGATTTGCTAAGAAGTGTGGGTTCACAGGATATCGTCAATTTGTTTATGAGTTTGAGGAGTCAAATCAGGACATCCAAAATGTCAGTCGACATATTACAAAAAGTGTCTTATCTGATTATGGAGAGTTGTTAAATAAGACTTTTTCTTTGATTGATGAAGAGCAGTTCTTGCGTGTTAGTCGGATGTTAGACAAGGCTAAGCGGGTATATATATACGGAATTGGGAGTTCAGGTCTTGTAGCACGTGAGATGGAATTTCGCTTTATGAGGCTGGGAATGATTTGTAAGGCGATTACCGATGACCACATGATACGAGTCAATAAAGTCATGCTGGATGATGAGTGTCTGGTTATTGGAATTTCGTTATCAGGTGAGACAAAAGAAATTCTGGATGCTGTGTATCAAGCAAAGCAAAAAGGTTCTAGGACTGTTCTAATAACATCGAAAATAAGTGCGTTTTTAAAAGGGCGGTGTGATGAACTGGTGTCTGTGGCAGTAAAGGAAAGTTTGCCTCAAGGTACGCTCATATCTCCACAATTTCCAGTCTTAGTTGTAGTCGATATTTTTTATGCCTATTATGTTGACTTGGATAGAGAGAGAAGGAATCATATATTCACCAATACACTTTCGGCCCTCAATTTACATAAAACGGAGGATGGACAATGAATATTTTAGGAATTGACATTGGAGGTACATCCATTAAGTCAGATGTATATAATGAAGAAGGCAATGCTTTGGGATATTTTTCAGAACAGAGTACCAAGATATGCCATGAGAACCAGACAAATGGGATACTGGAGCAAATTTGTGACCTCATTTCCGGCTATCAATCTAGTCTTGATTTAGACGGGGTTGCGATTTCGACAGCAGGTGTGGTCGACAGCCAATCAGGGAAAATTGTATATGCAGGTTATACCATTCCTTCTTACAGTGGGACTGACTTTTCCAGCGAGATTCAGAAACGATTTTCCATCCCTGTCACAGTAGAAAATGATGTCAATTGCGCCTTGTTAGGAGAAATGTGGAAAGGTGCAGCCAGAAATAGCCATTCTACTGTTATGATTACGGTTGGGACCGGTATCGGTGGTGGTATTTTCACCAATGAACAAATCTTGTCCGGGCATAATTTCACAGCAGGTGAAATCGGATATTTACCGATTGGGAATGCCGATTGGCAATCCTTAGCGTCTGCATCAGCACTTGTTCAGATGTATGAGGAAGCATCTGGCTTACACCATCAAACCGGTAAAACTTTTTTTGAGGCGGTGGATAAGAGTGATCCAGTTGCTTTGAAGGTCTTAGAAACATACGTTCATCATTTGGCACAAGGATTGGTTACTCTTTCTTATGTCTTAAATCCAGAGAAAATGATCTTAGGAGGTGGCATCTTTGCTCGCTCAGATGTTTTGCTACCTCTGTTGCAAAATGAGTTGTATCATGCAGTTCAGGACAAACGATTCTTACCGCGAGAAATTGTAACGGCTACATTAGGAAATGAAGCAGGAAGATTGGGAGCGGTAGCCAAATTTTTAATGGATCAAGGGAAAAACTTGTCTTAAAATACGGTCGTTTTAGGAGCGATCGATCCCTAATTTCCCGATCAAAACCATGTAAAATATGGTATAATCTAAGGTAATTATACTGTTGTTGGAAGAACAATAGTTGAATAAGGAGGTGTGACGATGTCGAATGCAACACTCGAGATGATGCAAGAGATCGAACAGGCTGCTCAAGGAGTGATCGCTACTTATGAAGATCAGGTCGAGCAAGTCCGTACGGATTCGCGCGATCGCCTTGCAACAGTGGCGCAGCATTACGATGAGGAAACCAAGCAATTGGTCACAGAGGCAGAAAAAAACGCTCAGGAAAGACTCGTCCGTTTAACGAAAGATCTGGAAGAAACGGTTGCGCGCAATGATGCCAAGGTACAACAGGCGATGACCGACAAGCGAGCTGGGTTAGTTGAAGCCATTGTAGAAAAGGTGGTAGCAAGCTATGGCCGTTAGTCAGATGCAAAAACTGTCCCTCATCTTACCCAAAGATGACTTGGACAGTCTCCTACTAGCGCTACAGTCTGAGGCAAAAATCCAGATTTATGACCTCAGTGAGCATGAAGAATGGCAGGCTGCCTTTGAGGAAAATACCTTGTCTCAACCCTTGACAGAGGACAATCGTCAAGCCTTGGTAGAGCTACAAAAACGTCAAGAACAAGTTGAAAAAATGATTCAGACTCTAGAGCCCTACATGCCTGAGAAGAAGGCCCTGCAAGCTCTGAAGGAAGAACCCTTAAGCTTGTCTTTTGATGACTTGCAGGCCCACGGGATGATTCGAGACGAGGATCTTCTATTGACCAAGTTGAAACGCCAATTGCGCGTGTTAGACAAGGCTCGTCAGAAGATTGCGGATGCAAAGGGAGAGATAGAACGCTTAGAAAAATGGCGACCGTTAGAGGTGACGCCAGCTGCTCTCGCTACTTTTCACTATGTGCATGGCTTGATCGGGACGATCCCAAATAGCGATACAGACGCTGTTCGTTCTTCCTTAAAAGCTCATCCTGAGCTGGAGTTAGAAGAAGTCTTTACGTCTGAAACCGAACACGGTTATGTCATCTTGTATCGTTCGGGAGATCGTGTAGCTGTTCAGGAGCTTCTGGAAGACCATGGGTTCAAAGAATTGGACTATGAAGAAGAGCAGGTCCCGGCCGCCTACTTGGATCGCCTAGAAGGGGAAATCAAAGAGCAAGAAGCTGTCGTTGCAGCAACCCTAGCAGAGTTGCAAAACTCCCAGAAGGAGTTGGACCAGCTCAAGTACCAGATGGATTACTTGCTGAGTTCGGGAGCTCGTGAGGAAGCCAAGTCGCTTCTTGCCAGCACGCAAAGCTTGGTAGCCCTAGAGGGTTGGATTGAAACATCCCAAGTGGCCTCGTTACGAGACTTCTTGCAACAAGGTTTTGGTTCTCGGGTCTTACTAGAGACGCGCGATGTGATGGAAAAAGATTGGGATGACGTGCCGATCCAGTTGCGAAATAGTGCCTTGGTAGAGCCCTTTGAATTAGTCACAGAGATGTACGCTCTGCCTAAGTATTACGAGAAAGATCCGACTCCGATCGTTTCGCTCTTCTACTTTGTTTTCTTTGGCATGATGGTCGCAGATATCGGTTATGGACTCTTGCTAACGGTAGCGACAGGCTTTGCCCTTAAAGCCTTTAAGCTCAAGCCTAGTACAGCCAAGAACCTTCGTTTCTTCAGTCTCCTTGGAATTTCAGTTGCCCTTTGGGGTGTGGTCTATGGCTCTTTCTTTGGATTTGAGATGCCTTTTGCCTTGATCAGTACGACCAGTAACGCCATGACCATCCTGATCCTCTCAGTGGTCTTTGGTTTTGTCACTGTCTTAGTGGGCCTCTTCCTAGGAGGAATGAAAAATGTTCGCCTCAAAGACTACACCGAAGCCTATAATGCTGGCTTTGCTTGGGTCTTGATCCTACTTGGCTTAATGCTTCTAGCAGTAGGCAATATCTTGCCAGGGATGAGCCTTCTAGTTCCGATTGGCAAGTGGCTGGCTATTTTGAATGCCATTGGGATCTTGATTGTTTCCATTGTCAGTGCCAAGAAGCTATCCGGTTTAGCGTCTGGTCTCTTTAACCTCTACAATGTTAGTGGGTACGTCGGAGACTTGGTCAGCTTCACCCGTTTGATGGCCTTGGGCTTGTCTGGAGCGAGTATCGGTTCGGCCTTCAACCTCATTGTCAATCTCTTTCCACCGCTTGGACGGTTTACGGTAGGGCTTGTGCTCTTTATCGTCCTACATGCCATTAATATGTTCCTGTCCTTCTTGTCAGGATATGTGCATGGAGCCCGTTTGATCTTTGTGGAGTTCTTCGGTAAGTTCTACGAAGGAGGAGGCAAGCCATTTCGTCCTCTCAAACCTTCTGAACGCTATATTAAAACAAAAAAATAAGTATTATCTTTAATAAATAGGAGTATATTCATGGAATCTTTAGCATCATATTTTTCAGCCCATGGGGGCGCCTTCTTTGCAGCATTTGGTGTGGCGATCGCCGTTGCACTTAGTGGAATGGGATCTGCCCTTGGGGTTGGTAAAACGGGTCAAGCAGCAGCAGCGCTCTTGAAAGAACAACCTGAAAAATTTGCCCAAGCCTTGATTTTGCAATTGTTGCCAGGTACACAAGGTTTGTACGGTTTCGTTATCGGGATCTTGATCTGGTTGCAAATTAAGCCAGATATGCCACTTGAAACAGGGGTTGCATACTTCTTTACAGCTCTTCCAGTTGCGATCGTTGGTTATTTCTCAGCCAAACACCAAGGAAATGTTGCGACAGCAGGGATGCAAATCTTGGCCAAACGCCCTGAAGACATGATGAAAGGGGTTATCCTTGCGGCCATGGTTGAAACCTACGCCATCTTGGCCTTCGTTGTGTCCTTCCTATTGACCCTACGCGTCGGCTAAGAGCTAGCTTTGATGGATTCGCCTTACGAGGCGAAAAACACAAGACGCATGCAATAGGAGAAAAAACGATATGGATGAACAAACCCAATTAAAGGATTCGATCTTGGCCCAAGCCCACGAAAAAGGGCGTAAACTCTTAGAAGAGGCCAAGGAAACCATCCTAAAAGAAGAGACTGCGCAAGAAGAGCGTTTGATTCAAGATAAACTCAATCAACGCTCCGAGCAGCTCAAGCGGATTCAACGTCAATTGCAACGTGAAACCCAACAAATCGAAAATAAAAAACGCCAATCAACCCTTGTCACCAAGCAACGCGTCTTAAAGGATCTCTTTGCAGATGCTTATGAAGCGATGGTGGCTTGGCCCCTTGAAAAGGAAATGCAGTTTGTAGATGCGGTCTTAGATCGCTATCAGGGACAAGTTGTGACCCTGACCTTCGGTGCGGTGAGTGCTAGCAAATTTGATTCAGCAGCTCTCGAGAGATTGAAGCAGACGCATCAGAATGTGACAGTTGCAGATGCAACGATCCCAGCTCAAGCAGGCTTTGTCCTGTCGGTTGGGAAGATTGATGACAACTATCTCTACCGTGATTTGGTGGATTCCATTTGGGAGCAAGAAAGCTACCAGATGGCAGCCAGCATTTTCACAGATGAAGAGAACTAGGAGGTTGCAATGAGCGAACGGACCTATTCTCAAGTTAATACAGGAATCAGCGTACGTGAGGCTAGTTTTGTCAGTCCCAGTCAGTTCGAGCAGTTGCTTGCAAGTCCCTCTAGTGAGAGCCGAGAAGGCTTGCTACAAGGGACACCTTATGCTTTAGACAGCCACGAGATCAAGGATTTAGCAGCCCTTGAAAAGCGCCTGATGGCAGCCTTGTTGGCGGAATACCAATGGGCTTTTGAGGTAAGCCCTCAGTCAGACCTGGTTAGCCTTTTTACCTTGAAGTACACCTATCATAATCTCAAGGTTTATCTAAAACACAAGGCGACAGAGCGCAAGTTGGGGCACTTATTGATCCCTATCGGTCCTTATTCTCTCGATGTGCTCGAGCATTTGGTGGCGACCTTTTCTGCAGAGCATTGCCCAGCCTTTATGGCGGAAGAAGTGGCTGCAACCTGGCAAGAATTCCAAGACTATCAGGACTTGCGGGTTCTCGAAATCGGGATGGACTTAGCTTATTTTAAACACCTGAGATACTTAGGGGACAGCCTAGATCATCCGATTCTGAAGCAGTTAGTGGATGTGACTATTGACTTTTACAATGCGATTACGGTCAAGCGGGCCTTGGATCAGCAAAAACCACATAGCTTTATGCACCAATTGCTCTCAGATGAAGGGAGCCTTAGTGCCCATCAGGTGATCGACCTGCTAGAATCCGGTCAGTGGTTGACCTGGTTTTATCAAGTTAATCCGCTGGAGTACGATCTCGCCTTAGAGACTTATGAAGAAAAGATGCGCACCGGTCAACTAAAGACCGTAGAGTTGGAGTATTTAGAGAGTTTGGTGAAATTCAGTCTTCTAGACGCTGGCCGTTTTGAAGTCGATGGACCACTCCCTCTTGTCCGTTATCTTTACGGAAAAGAGTTAGAGGTGACCAACCTTCGTTTGGTCCTCTCTGGTTTGGACAATGGTTTTCCGTTAGCAGACATCAAAGAAAGGATGAGACCGATTTATGGACAAACAGACCTATAAGATCGCAGTTGTGGGCAATCGGGACGCCATCCTTCCTTTTCGCCTGATTGGCTTTCAAACCTATCCGGTCACAGAGCCACAAGAAGCGATCAATACCTTGCGAAAACTCAGTCGGGAAAACTTCGGGATTATCTACCTGACAGAGGATATTGCTCAGGCCATTCCAGATACAGTGGCTTTTTACGACCAGCAGCTGACACCGGCTCTGATCCTTATCCCGACCCATAGAGGGACTACAGGACTGGGCCAACAGCGGATTCGTGATAATGTCGAAAAAGCAGTAGGACAGGATATTTTATGAGAACAAATGAATTTGGCCAAGCGATTGGCGATGCACTGCCGGATTTTACACCGGGGCTTCTGCCAGCTATTGAGCGGATCGAAGGTCGCTATACCGTGATCGAGCGCCTCTCGAAAGAAAAACATGGAGCAGATCTTTATCAAGTCTACGGGCCGGACTCTCCAGCAGCGATGTGGACCTTTCTGTTCAAAGGCCCTGCCCACAATGAAGAGGAGTGGGACCACTTATTAGATGATCTCATGACAGCCCAAGGTCGCTTTTACTATGCGATTGTAGACAAAGATTCAGGTAAGGCTTTGGGGACATTCTCTCTCATGCGGATCGATCAAGCCAACCGGGTGATCGAAGTCGGAGCAGTGACCTACTCACCAGCGCTCCAAAAGACTCGCATGGCTACGGAAGCCCAGTATCTATTAGCACGCTATGTGTTTGAGGAGTTAGGCTACCGCCGCTATGAGTGGAAATGCGATGCCTTAAACCAAGCTTCTCGAAAAGCAGCTGAGCGCTTAGGGTTTACCTATGAAGGCTGTTTCCGCCAGGCTGTTGTTTATAAAGGTCGTACCCGCGATACAGACTGGTTGTCTATCATTGACCAAGAATGGCCAGCAATCAAAGAGCGCTTCGAAGCCTGGTTGGATCCAAGCAATTTCGATGCCAATGGCCAACAAAAACAAGCTCTAAGAGAGATAGTGCAAAAGTAATACAAAGAAACAAAGGATTCCCAGGAGGAATACATGACTCAAGGAAAAATTATCAAAGTTTCCGGTCCCTTGGTGGTTGCATCAGGGATGCAGGAGGCCAATATCCAAGACATTTGCCGGGTCGGCGATCTTGGTTTGATTGGCGAAATTATTGAGATGCGGCGGGATGAAGCCTCTATCCAAGTATATGAAGAAACGTCTGGAGTTGGTCCAGGAGAACCAGTGGTCACAACCGGAGCTCCCCTTTCGGTAGAATTGGGACCAGGCTTGATCTCTCAGATGTTTGACGGGATCCAACGCCCCTTGGAACGCTTCCAAGAAGTCACCGCCAGCGATTTTTTGGTTCGTGGGGTGCAAGTTCCTAATCTCGATCGGGACACCAAATGGGCCTTCGAACCAAGTGTAGTAGAAGGAACTGAGGTGGTCGCAGGAGACATCGTCGGTACCGTTCAAGAGACCAATATGGTGGAACACCGCATCATGGTACCGTTTGGTGTGAGTGGACGTGTGACCAAGATCGCAGCAGGTTCTTACACAGTAGAAGAACCAGTTTATGAGATCGAGCAAGCAGATGGTAGCCTCTTTACTGGTACTTTGATGCAAAAATGGCCAGTTCGTCGAGGCCGCCCCTTTGCACAAAAACTGATTCCGGTAGAGCCTTTGGTCACCGGTCAACGGGTTATTGATACCTTCTTCCCTGTTACGAAAGGGGGAGCTGCAGCTGTTCCTGGTCCTTTCGGAGCTGGAAAAACCGTCGTACAACACCAGGTGGCCAAGTTTGCCAATGTAGACATCGTGATCTACGTTGGTTGTGGGGAACGTGGAAATGAAATGACGGACGTTCTGAATGAATTTCCAGAATTGATCGATCCAACAACTGGCCAATCCATCATGCAACGGACTGTTCTGATCGCCAATACTTCGAACATGCCAGTGGCTGCGCGGGAAGCTTCTATCTACACAGGGATCACCATTGCGGAATACTTCCGTGATATGGGCTATTCCGTTGCCATCATGGCCGATTCGACATCGCGCTGGGCTGAAGCTCTCCGTGAAATGTCTGGTCGTCTAGAAGAAATGCCAGGTGATGAAGGCTACCCAGCCTACCTTGGTAGCCGGATCGCCGAATACTACGAGCGTGCAGGTCGGGTCAAGACACTTGGAACCACTGCGCGTGAAGGTTCGATTACGGCAATCGGTGCCGTTTCCCCTCCGGGTGGAGATATTTCAGAGCCGGTGACACAAAATACCTTGCGAATTGTTAAGGTCTTCTGGGGCTTAGATGCTCAATTGGCCCAACGTCGCCACTTCCCAGCTATCAACTGGTTGAGTTCTTATTCCCTTTACCAAGATGAAGTTGGTCGCTATATCGATCTACATGAACAAATCAGCTGGTCTGAAAAAGTGACCCGCGCTATGAACTTGCTTCAAAAGGAAAGTGAATTGCAAGAAATCGTCCGCTTGGTTGGTCTAGATTCCTTGTCTGAAAAAGACCGCTTGACCATGAATGCGGCCAAGATGATCCGTGAAGACTACCTGCAACAAAATGCCTTTGATGAGGTCGATACCTATACCTCTTTCAGCAAGCAGGTGGCCTTGTTGACCAACATTTTGACCTTTGACCAAGAAAGTCAAAAAGCACTAGAATTAGGGGCTTACTTCACAGAAATCATGGAAGGAACCGTGGCTCTTCGAGACCGCATTGCCCGGAGCAAGTTCATCCATGAGGACCAGTTGACCACTATCCAGGCCTTGAAAGAAGAAATCGTAGAAACCCTACACCAAATCGTCGCAAAAGGAGGAGTAGACAATGAGCGTGATTAAAGAATACCGTACTGTCAGCGAAGTTGTTGGCCCCTTGATGATTGTCGATCAGGTCGAAGGGGTTCACTACAATGAACTCGTAGAAATCAAGCTTCATGATGGAACGACCCGTCAGGGACAAGTCCTCGAAGTCCAAGAAGACAAGGCCATGGTCCAGCTCTTTGAAGGATCTAGCGGGATCAACTTAGAAAAAGCCAAAGTCCGCTTTACCGGACGTCCCCTAGAACTTCCTGTGTCTGAAGACATGGTCGGACGCATCTTTAACGGGATGGGAAAACCCATCGATGGCGGTCCGGAGATTATCCCAGAGAAGTACTTGGACATTGATGGACAAGCCATCAACCCTGTTTCGCGGGACTATCCGGATGAATTTATCCAGACAGGGATCTCAGCCATTGACCATTTGAATACCTTGGTTCGGGGCCAAAAACTCCCAGTATTCTCAGGTTCTGGTCTTCCTCACAAGGAGTTGGCGGCTCAGATTGCTCGTCAAGCGACGGTTCTTAATTCTGAAGAAAACTTCGCCGTGGTCTTTGCGGCTATGGGAATCACCTTTGAAGAAGCCGAGTTCTTTATGAACGACCTTCGGGAGACAGGTGCGATTGACCGCTCGGTCCTCTTTATCAACTTAGCTAATGACCCCGCTATCGAGCGGATTGCCACTCCTCGGATCGCCTTGACAGCTGCCGAATATTTGGCCTATGAAAAAGACATGCACGTCTTGGTTATTATGACCGATATGACCAACTACTGTGAAGCCCTTCGGGAAGTATCCGCTGCCCGCCGGGAAGTTCCAGGTCGTCGGGGTTATCCAGGTTATCTCTATACCAACCTCTCAACCCTCTACGAACGTGCAGGACGCTTGGTTGGAAAGAAAGGATCTGTGACCCAAATTCCGATCCTCTCTATGCCAGAAGATGACATCACCCACCCCATCCCTGACTTGACAGGCTACATCACCGAAGGTCAGATTATTCTGTCCCGCGATCTCTACAATAGTGGTTACCGCCCACCGATCAATGTTCTTCCATCCCTTTCTCGTTTGAAGGACAAGGGTTCTGGTGAAGGCAAGACTCGGGAAGACCATGCGGCGACCATGAACCAGCTCTTTGCGGCCTACGCCCAAGGAAAACAAGCCAAAGAACTGGCTGTAGTGCTTGGGGAATCTGCCTTGTCAGATACCGACAAGCTCTATGTTAAATTTACAGACCGCTTTGAGCAAGAATACATCAACCAAGGTTTCACTACCAATCGGACGATTGAGGAAAGTTTGGATCTCGGTTGGGAACTCTTATCCATCCTTCCACGAACAGAGCTTAAACGGATCAAGGATGAGATGATTGACAAGTATCTGCCAAACAAAGAGGATTAGCCTATGGCACGATTAAATGTAAAACCAACTCGGATGGAGCTCAATATTCTCAAAGAGCGCCTCAAGACAGCAACCCGGGGGCACAAGTTGCTCAAGGATAAGCGGGATGAACTCATGCGTCGCTTTATTGAAGCTGTGCGAGAGAATAATCGTCTGCGCCAAAAGGTGGAGGCAGCGCTGGTGGGCAATATGCAAGATTTCGTGATGGCCAAGTCCTTGGAGAGTGACCTCATGGTAGAAGAAATCTTTGCCGTTCCCACTCGAGAAGTGATGCTACACATCGAGGAAGAAAATGTCATGAGTGTGCGCGTGCCCAAGCTCCATGCCCGTATCGATAATCCATACGGAGATGATGAAGGGGACGTGGTTTATAGCTACCTCGCCTCCAACAGTCAAATGGATAGCACGATCCAAGAAATGGGGGATCTACTCCCTGATTTGCTCAAGTTAGCGGAAATCGAAAAAAGCTGCCAACTCATGGCAGATGAAATCGAGAAAACCCGCCGTCGAGTGAACGGACTCGAGTATGCGACCATCCCAGACCTCAAAGAGACTATCTATTATATCGAAATGAAACTCGAAGAAGCCGAACGCGCCAACCTCGTCAGAATCATGAAGGTAAAATAAGATACAAAGCCGTTAAGCAACTCAAAGGAAAATAGGAAATCCAACGACGAAGCGTCCGCTTCTAGTTGGATTTATCTTTTTCCAAAGAGTTGTAGGCGTGTTCAGTTATAAGAAACAAAGTCCGTAAAATGCAAAGTGAAAATAGGGAGCAGGACAGAAGCACTGTTGTATAGAATGCTTCGTTGTCCAATCAGCTACTGTGCCTTTGAAGTTAGTACTATTACAGTTTGCGTTTTTCACCCAGCTTTTCAGCCGGCCTCAATTACTTAAAAAATACAAGAACCTCATCAAGAAACCATTCCTTGATGAGGCTTTTTTGCGCCCTCGAACTCTTCTTCCACCACCCTCTTTTCATGTTACTAGTTTGTAACAATGTGACAAGAAAGACGAAATGTTACAAGAAAAATACAGTTTTGTTAAATAGCCAAAAAGGCCTTTTATTATTTATAAATTGTGATAAGATAGTATAGTAGTTAATTTGTTCAAGAAAATCTTGAGCAAAAAAACAAAGAAAAAAGAGGATAAAAGATGAAATTAAAAGTTAATACGAAAGCCTTGATCGCTTCAACAGTAGCTCTTGCAGTGATTCCATTTACAAAAGCCACTGCAGAAACACTTGAAGATTGGGTAGCTCGCTCAGTAGATGAAATCAAACATGATATCCAACAAAGCGGTGAAAACCAACAAACTTATACCATCAAATATGGTGATACATTGAGTTCGATCGCAGAGGCGCTTGGAATCGATGTACATGTGTTGGCAAACTTGAACAACATCAGCAACATGGATTTGATCTACCCAGGTACTGTTTTGAAAACAACAGTAAATGATCAAAAAGAAGTAACTTCAGTTGAAATCCAAACTCCTCAAGCAGGTGCGACAGATGCTACAACTGCAAGTGCTGATTTGACAACAAACCAAGTGACAGTTGACGACCAAACAGTCGCTGTTAATGACTTGTCAAAACCAGTCAATGAAGATAACAAAGCAGTTCCAGTTGCTCCAGCAGCAGAAACTCAAGAAGCACCAGCGGAAGCTCCAGTAATTGATCTACCAACTGCAAACCAATCTCAACCAGCTGTTCCAGAAACACCAAACTACGGTGCTCCAGCTACCAATGTTGCAACTCAAAACCCAGAAACAGCCCCAGCTTCTGCTCCTGAAGCTCCAGCAACTCAACCAGAAGCGCCTGCAGAAACACCAGCTTCTGCTCCTGAAGCTCCAGCAGACGAAGCTCCGGCAGCACAACCTGCATCAGTAGAAACTGCAACAGCACCTGAAGTGCAACCAGTAGCAGAAACTCCAGCAAGCGGAAATACTATTCCAACTGATCCAAATCTTAAACCGCAAGCGGAAGCTTTCCGTCAAGAAATCGCTGCAAAATTTGGTATCACAAACATTGGTGGTTACCGTGCAGGTGATCCAGACGATCATGGTAAAGGGCTTGCAGTGGACGTAATGGTACCAACAAGTTCTGAACTTGGAGATCAAGTTGCCCAATATGCTATTGACAACATGGACCGTGCAGGTATCTCATACATCATCTGGAAACAACAATTCTACATGCCAGTAGATAACATTTACGGACCTGCTAACACATGGAACCAAATGCCAGACCGTGGTGGAGATACAGCAAACCACTACGATCACGTACATATCTCATTTAACGGATAATAAAACTTTGAACTAGGACAAGTGCCTAGTTCTTTTTTTGTACGCACAAAAAAGGCCGGAAGACGAATCTTCCAGCCAGACGATGGTTATAAAATATGATCAACTTTTTCCACCTGATAAAGGGCAATGGCCATGATAATGGTTAAGACCAGTAGCATAAGAATGGCAGGTGTCCAAGAGTGGAAAAGAGATTTACTGTAGCCGAAGAGGATGGGACCAAAGGCTGCAAAGACGTAGCCTCCTGTTTGGGCAAGTCCAGAAAGTTGGGCTGTTTTTTCAGGTGTGCTGGATTTCATGGAGAAAGCGACCATGAGGTAAGGGAAGAGCGAACTAACGGAACTTCCAATCAGGGCATTTAATACCAACCAGTAGAAGAAGTTGCTGGTCGGGATTAAGAGCATGGCTACCCCCAGAATCCCTGCTCCGACAACAATCGTAAGCATCAAGTGTCGATTGCGATCGGATAACCGTGTCGTTAAACTTGGGATCGTCAAGGAGAACGGGAGACTGATCAGGGTGAAGACGGAGGCCAGTAGTCCAGATTCAACCTTTGAAAGGCCAGCTTGAACAGCCATGGTCGGAAGCCAGGTCATACTTGTGTAGAAAAGCAGTGACTGCAAGCCTCCGAAAATCATGATAGCCCAGACATATTTATTGGTATACCACTTGCTACTAGATTCCGTAGTAGCAGCCTTTTTGAGTCGGTGGTTGTAGCGAAGGTTAGGAATCCAGATGACCAAAGCAAGAGCACACAAGGCTGTCAAGATGTTGACCAAACCTTGCCAAGAAGTGGCTTTGGTGATCGGAACGGCCACAGAAGAGGCGATCGCTGTGGACATCCCCATAGAAGTGATGTACAAAGTGGTCAGAATGCCTAGTTGACGGGGTCTGTTCGCTTGAATCAGGCTTGGAAGCAGCACATTGAGAAAGGCGATGCCAGCTCCAATCAAGATGGTTCCCAGATAGAGGAAGGGGAGGTTGATAATCCGAATGGCAGATCCGATCGTAATCGCGATCAAAACTAGGAAAAAGAGGCGCTCAATCCCCAACCTTTTAGCAAATTGAATCGCAAAAGGTGAGAAAATGGCAAAGGTGAGAAGTGGCAAGCTAGTCAATAGTCCCAGAGAGCTCACATCAACCCCCAAACCAGCTGCGATGTCAGACAAGACCGTCGGAAGCGTAGTAAATGGTGTTCGTAAAACAATCCCAAGCATAATGATGCCCGGGATGAATAGCTTAGAATGTGTTTTTTTCATAAATCCTCCTCAGACAAAAATTCTCTTCATTATAACACAGATTGAGCATAAATTGGAGTATTGATACAAATGAAGGAGAAGGACCGTAGTTCTCACTAGCGTTCGAACTGTGTCAACGTACCTAAGCTCACTAACGTTTGCTAAAGGAATAAGGATCGTAGTTCTCACTGTCGTTCGAACTGCGTCAACGTACCTAAGTTCGTCTACGCCCCTATTGGACTTGACTCACTAAGGTACGTAGAAAAAGCCACCGGTTTTGGTGGCTCTTATAGGGAGATTATTATGAAAAAGTTTAGGATTTTCTATCAAACAAAGTTAGGAGGTCTTTATTTGATGGTTTTATTATAAGGCGGTTTGCTTAAAGAAAACTTAAGAAAAGGCGCTGACCGAAAGAATCGGTCTAAAGTCTGAGACGTCTTTATTCGCTGAAGAAATCAATGCCGGTTTTGTTGAGTTCGTTGACTCGCAACATGAATTTTGTTTTGATTTGAACAAGTGGGCTTCCGAAATTTTCGAGTGCAATCAAACCTTCCAGGGCTTTTAGGACCTGCTTGGCACGGTAAACCCCTTCCTTGTCATTTAAGCCAAGGAGGGCATAGACCTGCATAAATTCTAACTGCATGGAAATACTGGTGTTTAAAATCGGTTTGCGCTTGCGAAGCTGGTTAATTGATTGAAGAAAATTCAGAGCTTCTAGGTAGAGTTCTTTTTTAATAAGATAGTTGGCCAGATTTAACAGCAAAGAGGCCAACGCATTGGCAGAGTAGGCAGAATAACTGCTTTCAAAAAGTTCCAAGGATTCCTTTCGAATCTTAGCGACGACTTCATAGGGCAAGACAGATAAAAGGGCAATGGTGAAGTCTTGCTCAATTTCATTTTGATAGGCAAACGGCACTTCTTGAGCGATTCGTTGAATCGAGACAGGTGCGTCCTCCAGGTGGATTTCTTTTCCCATCGCGTTATTGACATTGATTTCAAGCGAACGCAAATAGAGTTGCCAGAGCTCTTTGTTCTCCTCGGCAACAGGTGATTTTTCGTGCTTTAAGCGCTCAATAATGGACAGAAAATCCATGTTTTCTTGATTGATATGTTTCATCAAAATGGGGCTGAAATTTTGAATAGTTAAGCCAGGATAATGGGACAAAAAGGTGTCCCAATCCACCCCCATAGACAGCAAGAGGCGAGAGAAGGTCTCGATGGTCACTCCTTTTTGAGAACGCTCAAATTGGCTGAGGAACTGAGGAGAGACAATATCTGCAGCGACTTCTTTTAGAGAAAGACCGCGTGCTTCACGAATTTTACGGAATGTTGGACCAAATGGCGAAGATGAGGACATAGGGGAACTTCCTTTCAATTATCATACCATTAGTATACCTCAAAAAAGGCTGGAATTAAACTCAGAGTTTAATTTTTGACAAAAAAACTAGAAATTCTTCGATTTTTAAGAAAAATGAAACTATAGTTTACATGGCCCTTTTTTAGGGAGGGATTTTTGATAAAATAAGGTCAATTCTAGAAGATAAGCTTATAACAAAAGGAGATTTACAATGACGACACAAGAAATTTTACAACTATTAGATGAAAAGCGCGTGCTAACGGCCCCTGCAGCAGTTGCTTGGGATGAAGTTCAACGGCAACAAAACCGATTAAATAAAGCAGCGAAGAGACTCAATGGGCCAATCACGGTCACACTGGCCCTCAATCTTCTTTTCGCCTTTACGATTTTTCTCTTAGAACAAAGTCACCTGATGCACGGTTTTCTACTGATGCTCGGATTGATGGGTGGGTTGATTGCGATCAAATATTTTGTATTTGTAGCCCCAGCCAAGCAAGCTCTTGCCAATGCCCAGGCCCTTTATAACCAGGAAATCAGCCAACCAGCCTACCAACAAGGGATGCAAGGTTTCCCGCAAAAATTTTACAATTACCACGATCTCTTCCGACTGTATAACTTAATTGCAGAAGGACGTGCCTCTACCTTGCCAGAAGCCTACAATCTGCTTGAAATGCAACAATTCCAAGAAACGCAAGTCAATCTGCAAGAAGAAGCCAATGCCCTACAAGCTGATATCGCACGTAGTTCAAGGGTCAGCGCCGTTGCTAATGTAGTCACTGCTTACAATACTTATCGTATCCACAAAGATATGTAATGTCAAAAAGATAAAAGATGAAAAAACCTCCCAAGAGTCATGATCGAAAATCAGAGCTCTCGTGGAGGTTATTTTGTTGTCCTGTAAAAAGTAGTTCCGCAAGGCATCCATGTACTTAAGTTCGCTAACGTATTAAGGACCGTAGTTCTCACTGTCGTTCGAACTGCGTCAA
>NZ_KV794421.1:42489-52085 GCF_001808745.1 Streptococcus sp. HMSC057G03 | reverse complement strand
TTCGAACTGCGTCAACGTACCTAAGCTCACTACCGTTCACTAAGGGAATAAGGAACGTAGTTTTCGCTTCACTCAAACTGCATCAACGTACCTAAACTCGCTGATGCTCGTAAAGGTACGTAGAGAAAAAGCCACCGGTTTTGGTGACTCTTATAGGGAGATTATTATGAAAAAGTTTAGGATTTTCTATCAAACAAAGTTAGGAGGTCTTCATTTGATGGTTTTATTATAAGGCTGATTTCTTAAAGAAAACTTAAGAAAAGACGCTGTTTATAAGAATCGGTCTTAGGTCTGATATTTTTTTACAACAGAAGCTATTTAGATTTTTTTCTAAATAGAGTTGACAAACCCATCCGAAAGTACTAGAATCTATTTAGAAAGATTTCTAAATAGATTAGAGGAGATAGAGAATGAATTTTGCACAAACATTTAAAGCTTTATCGAATCCGATAAGAAGAAGTATCTTAGAACTGCTAAAGGCGGGGAAATTATCTGCTGGAGATATCGCTGGCCACTTTGATGTAGCAGGAGCGACCATTTCCCATCATTTAATCCTCCTCAAGCAGGCAGATTTAATTCGAGAGGAAAAAGAGAAGAATTTTATCTACTATGAACTCAATACTTCTGTCTTGGAGGATTTAATGGTCTGGCTCGTTGATTTGAAAGGAGACTCTACTGATGAAAACGAATAAAAAACTATTGCTATTAACTTCTATGGTGATCCTTTTACCCATGCTTTGGGGGTTGATAATTTGGCCACAATTGCCTAACCAAATCCCGATTCATTTCAATTTTGCCGGCCAGGCCAATAACTTCCAATCGAAACCCCTGGTTGTGTTTGGTCTTCCTATTTTCGATCTCATGGTGCATTTGTTTATGATCTTTATGATCGGTCGCGATTCTAAGAATAGCGCTATGAATGAAAAAATGATCAGAGCGATTTACTGGTTGACCCCAATCGTTTCCTTAAGTACCTCCTATCTCATCTATAGCAAGGCGCTAGGATCTACTACCAATCCATCAGTTTTTGTTTCGGTTCTGCTAGGGCTCATCTTTGTAATCATGGGCAATTACATGCCTAAGCTAAAAGTGAATCACACGGTTGGAATCCGTCTGCCTTGGACCTTACAGAGTGAAGATAACTGGCACAAAACTCATCGCTTGGCAGGGAAATTGTGGGTCCTCGGAGGTTTGATCCTCCTACTTGAAGCAGGCCTTCAATTCGCGCTGTCTTATGTACTGGTGCTGGTCATCCTCACCATTGTCCTTATCCCTGTGATGTACTCTTATCAGTTAAGTCGGAGAAATCGTTAGTATGAAAAACAACCAGAGAAGAAGCAGTCGTGAACGGTTTCTTTTCCGGTTGTTTTTGCTTGTTCATCGTTTCAAATTTAAAACTTTCAGGAAAATAGGTCTTTTTCGGAAAGTTCTAATTTTGTTGTGTAGAAGTTCATAAGCACATAAAATTTGTTTTCGAAAAAATAAATTAATCGAAAATATTATATACCTAGTTCTAAAATTTCCTCATGCCAAAAATCAAAAGACTCATTAATATATAATAAAACATTAAACAATTTAAGAAAATCCTTCTTTGACATATCATTTTCCCACCGTCCATGATTAATCATATTCCTGTTAGGTTTATCAGAATTGAAACGAGGAGTATATGCAAAAAAATCATACAGCCAACTTATTAGCCCAATATCATAAATAGTATTGCTAATAAATTTATCTTGTAACGTTTGATTTAGCACATTCACTGCTCCTTTCCCCACCTGAATTCCATCTTTTTTATTTCGATTTAATGATTTTGTTTCTATTTTTTCATAAAATCTATTTATTGCACCATCAATCGCTATTGTCGCAAGGGTATATGCCGAATAATAATTTCCACTACTATATGAATCAACCATTGATTTCACTAATGGCTTTGAATACCAATCAGACTCTTCCAAGTCTACTACTTTTTCACTATTATTTATAATATCTTCTAACAGAATATACCATTTCGTTTCTAATTCTTCTAAATTATCAGATATTAAATCACTAACTGGATCTCCATTTTGAAAAAAAACAACCCACCCTTTACTAGCTAAAAGGATTATATTTTCTCTGATTTTTTCATATTCTTCAGCTGAATATAAAGGTTTAAGTACATTAATTGAATCACTAAGGCTCAATAGTATTTCAAGGTATGACTTCTCAAAAGTTGCAATTGTTTTCTTAACAACTTCTGTTGTCTTTTTAAGGAATTCTGTTTGCTGTTCTTCTATTTCAGCAAATACTTTAGATGCCTCTTTAACACCACTATTTTTCATAACCTCAGCATATTTAATTATTGGTGAGTTCAACATCATGCTTTCAATTGCTTTCATAGCCGATAACTGCGTAACATCTAATCCCGCATTTATTCTGGCAATATCTCCTAAAGCCATTATTGGAATTCCTTGCCTATTTAAATCACCTACAGTTGCTTTGAAGCCATTTACACTAACAGGGATCGGATTTTTAACTTCTTTTGATTCTCTTTTCATATGCCCTCCAAACAAGGTAAAGTAACAATAAATTACATTACCTTATTGTATTTCCTCTTTAATACGTTGTATTAATTGGTTAGTAATTGCTATCAACTTAAATTTATCAATTATATCTATCATTATTATATCATTAGTTAATGGAATTTTTTCCCTGCAAAATATTATACCCTTATGCTACAATAATTATAAAAATGAGAAAGAGAGAGTTTTATTATGAAGAATCCTTGGCTAGAAACTGAGCCCCGAATTTTTGGTGATAAAAAAATAATTGTTGCTAGTGACGACTGGAAATATTTTGAAAAATTATTAAATACCTCAGAAAAAATTAAGGATTTACAGTTAGGTATCTATCCGCAACACTTTGTGGGAGATCTAAAAAATGCTGAAATTATGATACTGAGCCTAAACCCAGGATATAAAGAAGAATACGAGCGTGCTTATAAAAATAAACAGGGATATGAAGATATTATAAAAAACAATCTAGAAATGAAAAATTCACGTTTTCATGCCCTAGATTTAGCAACTGAGGATGACCTAGGTTATTGGGGAAAAAGATTGAAGTTTTTGGTTGACGATAATAAAAGTAAAAACAAGAAGAAAGACACTCTAGATTCTTTAAAAATAATAGCCCAAAATATTGCACTTGCTGAATTTTTCCCGTATCATTCTGAGTCTTACGATGACTGGTTTGACAAGATTCCAACGAAAGCAAAAATAGATACTGAAAAATATCTTCCATCTCAAAAATTTCTTTTTTATGAAATTAATCAACGAATAAAAAAGAAAGATGTAATCATCGTACTTGCTCGTTCCTTTAGAAAGTGGTACGAGGCAATTCCTGAATTAAAAGATTACGAAAAATGTTATGAAGTGACAAATCCTAACAACCCATCACTTAAGCCTGAATACATATACAAAGTAGAAAGAACCTCTGTTAAAACAGAAATGGAAGAAATTATAAGAGAAATCAAGAATAGATCCTAAATAAAAAAAGTATCTATCAATAGACAACTATTTAATTTTACTTAAAAATATCTGGCAACTATATTTTTAAAAAATTAAAATTTCCTTCCTTGGAAGATTATATAATCATTAAATCGAAGTTTATTTGTACCAAATTTGTACCAAATTGTATTTCAAATCACTTTTATTCGAAAAATATTTTTAATAAGAATCCCTCTATTTCAAGTATCGATTACTATTTTCTTCTACACTAAAATGAAGGATTTATTGCATTCGGCATCAAACTACACAAGAAAAAGCCTATTGTGACTGGCTTTCTTTGATATTAAATTTCTTTTTGTACCAAATGATTATAAAAGTTATTGAATGTTTATCAAGTCCATCATTTATTTTCTCTTGTAATGTATGATCATAATCTTAGCTAATATGGGAATAGCTTTTATCAATATTCTAAAGATATTTTAGAAATGCTCGAAACTATCTTTTCAGAAAAGATACATTTTTCGGAAAGTTAAATGTACAAAGGAAATGTTAGCAGATGACTGTTATAGAGAATGTCCCAGTGTATTAAGGAACTTAAAAAGACTTGACAAACTAAAGAAAAACGCTTACAATATCACTATGCTGTGACTTCCATTGTTGGCGAACTAGAGTCGCCCAGAAGGAGGAAAGACCATGAAAATGGATAACAAAACCCTTGCTCGTCTTGAGCTAGCAGCAGAAGTCCTTTTAGCACTAAAAGAAATTGTTATCAAGTATAATGAAATCAATAATAAAAGGCTAGAAGGTTAGCATACAGTTTTACTGTATGCTTTTTATTTAAATTTTAGAAATGGATTGAAAATATGATAATAGAAAAAAATATAGTTTCTATCAAAAATCAGGCAAATTATTTTAAGTCACTATTTGAGAGTAAAATCTTTGAGGGACCATATAAAAATTTTATACGAAATACAGCTAGAAATCGTTCGGATTTTCCTATCTTTCCTATTGCTTCAGATAATTATTATTTTTATAAGGCATATGAGAATTTACTCCAGACGTATATCCGAAACTATTTAATAAATCCTATTTTAGAAGAATTGCTGACTGAGAGTGGTTATAAAGTTGATAGCTACCTTGAGAAAATAAGAATATATAACGGGTTTAATAATGAAAAAATAGAAAATTACAATATTTGCCCATTTCAATTCATTTTTATAAAGAATAATCTTAGATATGGGGTAAGATATACAAAATTATATGATACTGATGATATTGTAAAAGATTTGATAAAAAATTTTCAGATAGATAAAGTAATCATTTTACATTTTTCAGATGAACAAGATTTTGGATTAAACCAATATCGAGAAGTAATAAATATTTCTGATTATTCAATTAAAACGTTTTTTGAAGAGTTTATAAATGGAAACTTATACAATTGTTTTTTGACCACATTAGAAGAAGTGATCGAAGAAATGCATAAGTTAATCGGATTTAACACAATTCCTAGGATAAATATTGCAAATGTTACTAGCGTTAAACTTGATTTAAGAGAAACTATAAAAAATATAGATTTTCAATTATTAACTTATAATTCATCAAAAGAATTTGATTCTTTAGGCAGAAATGATTTATCCAATATTTGTTCAAATTTAGAACATGGTAAAGCTCAAGTGTTGATAGGGGAATCAGACTTCGCCCAATCATATATCACTTCCGAATATTTGTATCAGGTGTTAGTCTATAAATTTAACAATAATAAATTAGAATATAAATTTGATTATACTTCTGTTGTAGCCGGTTATTTAAAGACAATTGAACAGTTTCTTTACAAAATTTTATGTTATCAGATGGATTATGACAGAAGTGAGAAATGGATCAAAAGAGGGAAAAAGTACGTCAAGAGGAATCACAAAAGGAAGTATCCTAGAGAAGAGGAAGTAAGGAAGCATCCAGATAATGATGAAGGAATTTATCAAGTTTTAGTTAGTCGTAATAATCTTAAATTTATGGATATTAGTTTAGGTTCACTAATCTGGTATGTATCCGATAATGAAAAGTGTTGGAATCTAAGTGCCCAGGGAAAAGAGTTATTAAATAAACTTTTATTGGATTATAAAGATTCCGTTCGAAATGGGTATTTTCATAAACACAACCTAGAAGATATTGAAGAAGTAAAACGTATCAGAGAAAATACTTTATATCTTTTATGTTTTATAATTGGAGGTTTAAAAGATTTTGATATTACTAAATTTGGTATTCTAGATTTTTCATTTAATAATTTCTTTCTTGCGATTTCTAAAGTGCCAAAACATATACCATTGTATATTCAAGAAACAAAAACAAGCCAACCAAAGCTAATGAAACTAGTTTATGAACAAGAATCTGAAAGTTATAACGTAGATGGTCTACTGGAGAATAATCTTTATTTTGCTGAAGTGGATGATCCTAACAAGTGGTATGAATATATTAATCAAGTTCCTAAGGATGATTTGGTTATTTTCAATACTAATAATGTGCCTTACCGAGCAGAGTATGTTGGAAGAAGTACAGACGATGGCTTTATAAATAAAGTTGAATTTTATAGAAAAGATTAATTAGAAAAGAAATAGATCATCTCTCAATTCTTGATATATAGTGCATTAACTTTATAGTGCTTGAATGATTTAATTAGATTTTTCTTATTTTTAAGAATACATACTTCAACACTTCCGTTCTATTTCGGAAAACACAATAAAAAGCTCCTCTTTGAAACTTGTCATAGTTAAAAGAGGAGCTTTTCCTTTTTGATGATATTTAGAATATAAAGTTTCTGTCATTTATTTTTTTTATTAAATCCATTGACAACAAAAGGGATCAGTGCACCAATTATTTTCCCTGCAGTAACAGCAGATTTTGAGGATACAATTAATTTAGAAGCCTGAGAGATTTCATCAAAATCTAGATTTTCTGCTTCAGCTTTAGACAATACTTCTAATAACATTTCAGCACGCTTAGCTCTATCAGAGTCGGTTGACTTTAATTTTTCAATTTCAAAATCAACTACTGTTCGTATTGCAATGTAATGTAGTTTGGTTAGTTTGCTATTCTTTGTTTCTAAATTACTAATGGTCTGTTTAGTGACTCCAATAAGATCACCTAAATCAGCACTTGTCCAATTTAAAATTTCTCTAATAGACTTTAAATTGTCTTGCAGTATTTGTCTTGTTTTCTCATTTGAGGGATATTTTTCTTTTTTCATTTCACGGCACCTACAATTCTGTATTTACATTATAACAGAAATATGGGACATAAAAAAGCATTGTTTTGGTCAATATTATAATTTAAATAAAAAATAATTGACAAATTAAAATTAATGGACTATAATATCGGTATTCTTAAGAAAGTGAGGAATAAAGTTATGATTAGCTTATTAAAAATAAAGTGAGTCATATGTTTGTTCTAGTTTCTGTGTCAGAAGCATGACCAGAAGTTTTTTTGAGGTAGTGTATACCCTGCCGTTCCATTATAGGAGGAAAGTCTTAATGAATTTACAAGTAATGCTTAATATTGTGTTGATTATTGGAATGATCTATTTTGTTGTTAGAAGATATATTATTGCATCAAAATTTACAGATTATATGATTAAGAATGGCGGGGAAGAAATTGAATTTATAAAAGAGAACAACTTGAGTTTCTCTGAATGTGTAAAATTGCTTAATAAAAAACATAAAATTGGGATAGTCAATGCATTTTCTGTTGTAAACTGTTTAAGAGAAAAGTAAGATGATCCTTTAATTTCGTTAATAAAAATAGTCGAAGTAACAGTATTTGCTATGGATCAGGCTGAGTCTGATAATGTAGAAGATTCATATACTTGTTTATTAAAAATAGGAGTTTATATTATGTCAAAATTATACGAATGTAGTGAGTGTGGTGAGTTGTTTTCCAAGCATGAAATTGATTGGGAAGGTAGCGATGAGAGGGATGAGGTGTATTACTGTCATGACTGTTCAAGATTTTTAGAACAATGTGGTATTGATGCAATGGATCCTGATGGTTTTGGTTATGATGAGTATGGAAACTGGGATTCGGAACGGTTAGGTTTGTAGATAGAAAGTTCTTTAATATGTTCATGAAATAAAGTTCAAAGATACATTTGATGCAATTAATTGTTTATAAGAGTCTTTTGAAAAGCATTTTGCAGAGAATTAAATTAAGTTACCACTAATTAAGAGGAGGATTATAACCATACTGAAATTTCCCTCATTCAATAAAACTTATATAAATTTTTTGAAATAAAAATTTTAAGTGAAACTGTTGAATGCCTTTATTAAGCTATTCTAAAATGATCTAAAACAAAACCTTGTCAAACCAGGCTTGAAAAAAGCTCGTAAAGCATCACAATTTAGTAAACGTTAAAACTTATTTACTCTTATTGAAAGCATTTCGTATCAAAAATACGGGATGCTTTTTCTGTTCACCCCAAATTTTTGTAACTAGGTGATACTTGAAACCGACCTAAACTATTCCCCAATTTAAAAAATATTGATTCATATTTTATGAAATGAATAAGTAGGTCTCGTTCTGAAAAGCCTTGATAATACGCTGTTTTTAATCCAACTGAAACTCATACTTTTCAAATTAGGTTATATAAAATGGTAAATAACTAAAACACTTCTCCCTATCCAAATATAGATAGGGGTTTTTATTGTTCATCACTCGTTCTAAACATTCAATGCTAGATTGAAGATGAAAAGTACAATATTCTCTATCTTGTTCATTAAAATATCTGTTATAACAGCATATAATACACTTTTTTGAAAAAAGATAAAATGTTGGGAAAGTTGTTAGTGAAGAGTACAGCTTTAAGTTGCATTTAGTCACTGATTTATGGCATAATAAACATATTAAAATTAAAGGAGCTATTTTTCTTATGAAGAATAACTATGAAAACAACTATAAAGGACATGGATATTTCCGTAAAGCAAAAGCATTTGGTTTAGTAAGTGGTATTCTAATTGGTACTTCACTTATTTTTGGAACTCAAGTTGCATCTGCCGATGAAACAGCAGCTACTACAAATACCAATATCCAAAACGAAGCAGCTACTGCTACAAATAACAGTAACCAAAATGAATCAGTTTCTGCCAACTCCACAGATACTGCTACAACTAACAGTAGCCAAAATGAAACAGTTTCCGCCAACTCCACAGCTACTACAACCTATCCTTTAGTAGATAAAGATATCGACAAAAAGATAAAAAACGGAGATTCATACTACTCTCCAACGTTGATTTTAGAAGATAACGTTACCTACTATGTACCTAATGTAAATGATACCCGTGGAAATGTAACATTTACTGACAATGGAATAGCCCCAAGAGTTGATAGCGAGGGTAACATTGTGTCAGTAGGGAAACCTAGAGTCATTTCTATTGGTACTGAATACAGAGCTGAAGTAAAAGACATTGATTTCGAAGAAAGAATCATTGAAAATCCATTTAAGCCTGTAGGTTATCGAAACGTTTTGATTGAAGGAAAAAAAGGTAAACATTATAGAGTATACTATGGTTTTTTCGATGCTACTTCACGACAATATCTTCCGCAAATAGCTGGTTCGACTTTGTTTCCTGAACATCAATATGTCGAAGTTGGAACTGGTGAAAGAGTCTCAGAAAATGTCAAAACTGTATACGAAGGTAGAGTTACATCAGAAGCTCTCTTTACTAGAATTGTGACACCATCAAACAAAGACAAACCCGCTACTATTATTGTAGGACTTAAACCTGTCATCTTTAAAAGAACTTATCCTGCAATGGTTGAAGTAATTGAAAATCCACTTATAAAATCTAGTCAATCAAAAAGACTTAGAGATCCAAAAGATGGAGAAGAAATTACGACCTTTACTTATACAATGGACCCTGAAACTGGAAAAGTATCTCGTAGTGAGAAAACAACTGGTTCAAAAGAATATGTGAACTCTCTTTTTGAAAATGGAGTTTACGACCGTATTAAACATCCTAAATTCAAACCTTTAGCAACTTCATATATTACTGCCGATACATATAAAAATGGTAAGATAGCTGAAAATCTTGTAACCCCTGAGAAACCTGTGACTCCTGAGAAACCTGT
>NZ_KV794421.1:39002-42389 GCF_001808745.1 Streptococcus sp. HMSC057G03 | reverse complement strand
ACTCCTGAGAAACCTGTAACTCCTGAGAAACCCGTAACTCCTGAGAAACCTGCAATTCCTGAGACGACTGTAACTCCTGAGACGACTGTAACTCCTGAGAAACAAACTGAAGCAAATAAAGTTTTAAATACAAATACTTACAGAGCATCTGGAGTTATTACTACAAATGATATTAATCACTCTGAAAAGACTCTACCTAAAACAGGAACAACTACAAATATTGTATTACCAATGTTAGGACTGTTAGTGTTAGGTGGAGTGGGCTTCCTATCAAAAAAAGAAGAAAAGTAACTTTATTATATCTTATAAGAGTAAACTTCTTGTGATAGCCCAAAAAGTTAAACAAATAATTTAAGCGAAGGACTTAGTTCTGTATTGTACAGGACTAAGTCCTTTTAGTTTAACCTTAATTCATCAATTTCCTTTATATGTTTTTTAATCCATCTACTTACTTCCTGAAATCATAGATCGTAACATTATGCTCATATATTAAAAACACCGTCTGTAATTAGAGCTTCATTGCTTGTAAATGCACCACAATCGTTAAGATCTGCATAATATCTTCTTCCATCTCTATATACAGGGCCATGGATTGCAGATTCATAATAAAACCATCCTTCCTGTTTTTGATTATTCAACAAAAACTGATGATAGTCCCTATTTTTCTAAAACGGGAAAATCTGATATAATAATCCTTGTAGGTGTATTGTTTAATATTTAATGACATAAACTATTCCCCCGTTTAAAAAATATTGATTCAAATTTTATGAAATTAATCAGTAGATATCGTTCTGAAAAGCCTTGATATTACGCTATTTTTAATCCAACTGAAACTCATACTTTCCAAACCAGGTCATACGATCTGTGAGAAAAAGAACACATAACAAAAAGAGGAGCTTCACAATAAAGTTCCTCTTCTTTTATATATCCGAATCATTATTCTTATTTCAAAAAAGGTAGTGAAAAAGGTAGTGATTCGGTTGATTTATATTGCAATGTAGTGAAATTTAGAATTTCAAGAATCGCTTAAAATCAAGGTTTCTAACATCTATTGACGTGTAGTGAACCCCTATTTCACCTCTGTAAACACAACGTGTTTGCGAAGTTTTGGTGAGTATTTCTTCAATTGAAGACGGTCTGGAGTGTTACGTTTGTTTTTAGAAGTAAGGTACAAGCGTTCACCAGATTCTTTGTGTTCAAGTGTAATATTTACGCGCATGGTATCTCCCTTCTATTATTCAGCTGATGCAGCTTTAGCGATCTTACGTCCTTTGTAGTATCCTTTAAGTGATACACGGTGTGAACGTGAGTAATCTCCAGTTGCTTCGTCAAAGTTTACAGATGGAGCTGTTACTTTGTAGTGCGTACGACGTTTGTTTTTCTTCGCTTTTGATGTGCGACGTGCAGGTACTGCCATTTCGTTTTTCTCCTTTTAAGATATAAATTCAATTAGGTTTGATTTTCATCAACTGTAACAGTATAACAAAACTTTTTTGTAAAGTAAAGTTACTTGACAAAAAAATTGAAATTTTTGGGAAAAGTTTCTTCTCCCTAGTTGATCTCAAAGTTTGGATCTGTCTTTGGGCCTTCTTTTATGCTATAATGGTAAAAAATGGAACGAGAGGAATGACATGACAGAATTAGACAAACGCCATCGTAGTAGTGTCTACGATAGCATGGTAAAATCTCCCAACCGTGCCATGCTTCGCGCGACGGGAATGACCGATGAAAGCTTTGAGAAACCGATTGTCGGAGTGATTTCGACATGGGCGGAAAATACCCCTTGTAACATCCACCTTCACGATTTTGGAAAACTGGCCAAAGAAGGTGTGAAAGATGCAGGAGCTTGGCCGGTTCAATTCGGAACCATTACGGTTGCGGATGGGATCGCTATGGGGACACCAGGAATGCGCTTCTCTTTGACGTCACGTGATATCATTGCAGACTCTATCGAAGCTGCTATGGGCGGTCACAACGTGGATGCCTTTGTAGCCATCGGTGGCTGTGATAAGAACATGCCTGGTTCGATGATTGCCATTGCCAATATGGATATCCCAGCGATCTTTGCTTATGGTGGTACCATTGCTCCAGGTAATCTGAACGGTAAGGATATCGACTTGGTTTCTGTTTTCGAAGGGATCGGGAAATGGAACCACGGTGATATGACTGCTGAAGAAGTGAAGCAACTGGAATGTAATGCTTGCCCTGGCCCTGGTGGCTGTGGTGGGATGTATACGGCCAACACCATGGCGACAGCGATTGAGGTCCTTGGGTTGAGCTTACCAGGTTCCTCTTCTCACCCTGCTGAATCAGCTGATAAAAAGGCCGATATTGAAGAAGCGGGTCGTGCAGTTGTCAAAATGCTTGAAATGGGACTCAAGCCATCTGATATCTTGACTCGTGAAGCCTTTGAAGATGCGATTACAGTGACCATGGCGCTTGGTGGTTCTACCAATGCGACTCTGCACTTGCTTGCGATCGCTCATGCGGCCAATGTAGACTTGACCCTTGAAGATTTCAACGATTTCCAAGAGCGCGTGCCTCATTTGGCGGACTTGAAACCTTCAGGGAAATATGTCTTCCAAGACCTTTACAATGTTGGTGGTGTGCCAGCCGTCATGAAATACCTTCTTAAGAATGGTTTTCTTCATGGAGATCGCATCACATGTACTGGTAAAACAGTAGCTGAGAACTTGGAAGCCTTCGCTGATTTGACACCGGGTCAAAAAGTCATCATGCCACTTGAAAATCCGAAACGTGCGGATGGTCCATTGATCATCTTGAAAGGGAACTTGGCTCCTGAAGGAGCAGTTGCCAAAGTATCAGGTGTGAAGGTCCGCAACATCACGGGCCCTGCTAAGGTCTTTGACTCCGAAGAAGCTGCCATTGAAGCCGTTCTTTCGGATGAAATTGTGGATGGCGACGTTGTCGTTGTTCGTTTCGTAGGTCCTAAGGGTGGTCCTGGTATGCCGGAAATGCTATCCTTGTCATCCATGATTGTTGGGAAAGGCCAAGGAGACAAGGTAGCCCTCTTGACAGACGGACGCTTCTCTGGTGGTACGTATGGTCTCGTTGTTGGTCACATTGCGCCTGAAGCTCAGGTTGGTGGCCCGATCGCCTACCTCCACACAGGGGATTTGGTAACGGTTGACCAAGATACCAAAGAAATCACCATGCACGTTTCAGACGAAGAGTTAGCGAAACGCAAGGCAGAAACAACCTTGCCGCCACTGTATAGCCGTGGGGTTCTGGGTAAATACGCCCACATCGTTTCTTCAGCATCACGTGGTGCCGTAACCGACTTCTGGAATATGGAACAGTCTGGTAAACAGTAATTACAAGGACGACTTTGTCCAAAGAGAGAGTGGGACAGAAATCGGTCATTCG
>NZ_KV794421.1:0-38902 GCF_001808745.1 Streptococcus sp. HMSC057G03 | reverse complement strand
GGCTAGGACTTTTGTCCCAGCCTCTTTTTTGGCTCAAAGTCGCTATTTTTAATCCTGTCGCTGAAGCGTATGAATATTACTTTTTGGGAGATTTGAGTGTATTATCTGTCATTTTTCTTGTAAATCCGTCTATAATTTGCTATAATTGTGACTAATCGAATCAATCCTTTAATACTGTCCAGAGAGGCAGGCAAGGAGCTATGGAAATGAAAGGCCTGGAAAGACCAGCCTATATTTTGTGTATCTCCTTGTTGTGGGGGATTTTTTTGTATAGTTGAAAAGTGGTTTGATAAAAAAGAAATCGTCGATGATGGAGCATGAAGCACTCCCTTACGATTTGGTCATCGAAGGTAGACGTTTTTGTTCAGCCATAGCTTGTCGCATCTTAATTTTAGGAGGTTTTTACGATCGTGAATGACGTTAAATATGATGTGAATGATATGCCAAAACCTGGTTTATTGGTTGGTTTATCTTTCCAGCATTTGTTTGCCATGTTTGGGGCGACAGTGCTGGTGCCGATTTTGGTTGGGATTGACCCTGCCATTGCTTTGTTTTCATCTGGTTTGGGAACCTTGGCTCACTTAACCGTGACCAAGTATAAGATTCCTGCTTACATGGGGTCTAGTTTTGCTTATATTGCTGCTATGCAGATGCTGATGAAGTCAGATGGGATCGCGGCAGTTGCCCAGGGTGCTATGGCGGGTGGTTTGGTCTACTTGTTTGTAGCTCTGATTGTTAAGCATGCGGGTAAAGATTGGATTAATAAGGTCCTTCCACCAATCGTGGTTGGTCCCATTATCATGGTAATTGGTTTGAGTCTTGCGAAGAATGCCGTCACTGATGCGACAACCTTAAATAATAGCTACAGCGGCTATGCTCTATTGATTTCGATGGTGACCCTATTTGCGGTTATCCTATTTAACATGTATGGCAAGAAGATTGTCGGTGTCGTCCCAATTTTACTTGGATTAATTGTGGGCTATATTTTCTCATTGGCTCTTGGTTTGATGACAGGACATAGTTTTGTCAATTTCTCAGAGGTAAGTGCGGCACATTGGCTTCAAGTTCCAAACTTTGACATTCCATTTGTGGATTATAGCTTTAAACTCTATCCAAGTGCGATTTTGACTATGGCTCCGATTGCCTTTGTGACCATGACGGAACATTTTGGTCACCTCATGGTTTTAAATAGTTTGACGGAGCGTGATTACTTCAAGGATCCAGGACTTGACCATACGCTTACTGGAGATGGCTTGGCACAGATTATTGCTGGATTCTTTGGAGCTCCTCCGGTAACCTCTTATGGGGAAAACATTGGGGTGATGGCCCTTAGTAAGGTCTACTCAGTTTACGTTATTTCAGGCGCAGCAGTGATTGCGGTTGTCATGAGCTTTATTGGGAAGCTATCAGCACTCTTGCACTCCATTCCAACTCCTGTATTGGGAGGCTTGTCTATTGCCCTCTTTGGGGTTATCGCTGCTAGCGGTTTGAAAATTTTAGTTGAACATAAGATTGATTTTGATAATAAAAAGAATCTCTTGATTGCAAGTGTGATCCTAGTATCAGGGATCGGTGGTTTGATGATTGACCTCGGTGGTCTTCAAATCACGGGTGTGGCAACGTCAACCATTCTTGGAATTGTGTTGTATCAAATCCTTCCAGAACCAAAAGCTGATCAGGCTTAGTCCATTCTGGCAGTGAAAAAGTTTGAATGGATTCAAACATTATAAAAACGAGGAACAAACTCTGATGGCAGAGTTGGTGTTCCTCGTTTTTTTATTATGGATTGGATCCCCAAAGAGGCTTTCCTTCATTAAGTTGACTGCGTTTCTTAAATGGTAATGATTGTTATCGTGGTGGAAGACCAAGGGCGATGCGCCCGTATCGGCTGATTCGTGTAATTTTCCAAGCGGGTGACCAAGTTACTTCAACCTTGACATCTTCGATCCCCTCGATTTCTTTTAGGCGAGCGACGATTTCGATCGGAAGGCTCTCAGCACAGCTACAAGCCGTATCGGTAAAGGTCATAACCACCTTGCAAGTGCCGGCTTCATCTAGATGGATCTCGTAGATCAGTCCTAGGTTATAGACATCTAACTCAACATCGGTATCAAATACAAGCTCCAATTTTTCGATTAACGGCTTCTCTAGTGCCAGGGCGCGGTCATTGATTTTGATATCCTCTCTCATCGCAAGATCCTTTCAGTGTAGTATGGCTTCCATTTTCTCATAATTCGGCTGATAAGGCAAGAAGAGAAAGAGGTTTTGAAGGTGTCGAACGAAGGAAATTCGGTCCAGCCTCCATTTCTCTTCGAATTTGTGGTAAAATAGAGGCAAAAGTAAGACAAAGGATGAAGGCTATGAAATTACAAAAACCAAAAGGGACCCAGGATATCCTTCCTGGCGATTCAGCGAAATGGCAATATGTAGAAGGCTTTGCACGCAAGGTCTTTGCGCGATACAATTATGATGAAATCCGCACACCGATCTTCGAACATTATGAAGTCATCAGCCGTTCAGTAGGGGATACGACGGATATCGTTACCAAAGAAATGTATGATTTCTATGACAAGGGAGACCGTCATATCACGCTTCGTCCAGAAGGAACAGCTCCTGTTGTCCGCTCCTATGTAGAAAATAAACTCTTTGCGCCTGAGGTACAAAAACCAAGTAAGTTCTATTACATAGGCCCAATGTTCCGCTACGAACGTCCTCAAGCAGGTCGTTTGCGTCAATTCCACCAAATTGGGGTAGAATGCTTTGGATCGAGCAATCCTGCAACGGATGTCGAAACCATTGCCATGGCAGCACAATTCCTGAAAGAACTAGGAATTGACAATGTGACCTTGCACTTGAACACCTTGGGAAGCCCTGCTAGTCGTCAGGCTTATCGTCAAGCCTTGATTGATTACCTCTTGCCAATGAAGGATCAATTGTCTAAGGACAGCCAACGTCGTTTAGAAGAAAATCCGCTTCGTGTCTTGGATTCAAAAGAAAAAGAAGACAAGGCCGCAGTTGAACAGGCTCCTTCCATCCTAGACTATCTAGATGAAGAAAGCCAAGCGCATTTTGATGCGGTTCGTCGGATGTTGGAAGACTTGGGAGTATCCTATGTCATTGATACCAACATGGTGCGTGGCTTGGATTATTACAACCACACGATTTTTGAGTTCATTACAGAAATTGAAGGCAATGAATTGACAGTCTGTGCGGGTGGTCGCTATGATGGTTTGGTGGAATACTTCGGTGGTCCTGCGACAGCTGGTTTTGGATTTGGTATCGGTGTGGAACGGATCCTTCTTGTTCTTGAAAAGAAAGGCATTGAATTACCGATCGAAACAGGCCTAGATGCCTATATCGCTGTCCTAGGAGATGAGGTCAATGAAGCAGCGCTTAGCTTGGTTCAGGCCCTTCGAATCCAAGGCTTCAAGGCAGAACGTGACTACCTTGGACGCAAGCTCAAGGCACAATTTAAGTCAGCAGATGTCTTTGCGGCCAAAGCCTTGATTACCTTAGGAAGTAGTGAAGTTGAGAGCGGTCAAGTTACTGTGAAAAATAACCAAACTCGTCAAGAAGTAACGGTAGCTCTTGAAACCTTGAAGAAAGACTTCCCATCTGTTTTAGCAGAGTTGGGATTGGCTTGATCAAGTCTTGCAGACACCTGAAAAACAGATTCGCATGGGAGTAGGAGCAAAGTCGTTGCGCCTGCTCTCTTTTATCTAGCTTCTGTTTGCCGACCTTTGCCAAGATTTGGCGAAAAGCCGTTAAATTTTCTGACATTTATGATATAATGAGAAGACTACTAGTAAAGGAATGAATCAGTCATGACATTAGTTTATCAATCAACACGAGATGAAAATAATACTGTAACAGCTAGTCAAGCCATCCTTCAAGGATTGGCGACAGATGGCGGTTTGTTTACTCCAGTCTCTTATCCTCAAGTAGAGCTGGATTTTGATACCCTCAAAGATGCTTCTTACCAAGAAGTGGCCAAGCTTGTTTTGTCAGCCTTTTTGGACGACTTTACAGCAGAAGAGTTAGACTACTGTATTTCTCATGCTTATGACAGCAAGTTTGATACCCCAGCTATTGCTCCGCTTGTCAAACTCGATGGACAATACAACTTGGAGCTCTTCCACGGTTCCACCATTGCCTTTAAAGATATGGCTTTGTCGATCTTGCCTTACTTTATGACAACAGCAGCTAAAAAGCACGGTCTGGAAAACAAGATTGTCATCTTGACAGCGACTTCTGGAGATACTGGAAAAGCTGCTATGGCAGGTTTTGCTAATGTTCCAGGGACAGAGATCATTGTCTTTTATCCAAAAGACGGTGTCAGCAAGGTGCAAGAATTGCAAATGACGACTCAAACGGGGGACAATACCCATGTCATCGCGATCGATGGAAACTTTGACGATGCCCAAACCAATGTCAAACACATGTTCAATGATGTGGCGCTTCGTGAAAAATTAGCAGCCAACAAGATGCAATTCTCATCAGCTAACTCTATGAACATTGGCCGTTTGGTGCCTCAGGTTGTCTATTACGTATACGCCTATGCGCAATTGGTGAAGACAGGCCAAATCACAGCGGGAGAAAAAGTCAACTTTACCGTGCCAACAGGAAACTTTGGAAATATCTTGGCAGCTTTCTATGCCAAACAAATCGGTCTTCCAGTTGGGAAATTGATCTGTGCCTCAAACGAGAACAATGTTTTGACAGACTTCTTCAAAACACGTGTCTATGATAAGAAACGCAGCTTCAAAGTAACCACTAGTCCATCGATGGATATCTTAGTCTCTTCAAACTTGGAACGTTTGATCTTCCACTTGGTAGGCAATGATGCCACAAAGACCAAAGAGTTGATGGAAAGCCTCGTTGCAACAGGTCAATACCAATTGTCCAACTTTGATGCAGATATCTTAGATTTGTTTGCGGCTGCATACGCAGATGAAGCAGAAACTGCTGCAGAGATCAAGCAGGTCTATGAAGCATCTGATTACATCGAAGACCCTCATACAGCTGTAGCATCAGCCGTTTATCAAAAATACCGGACCCAAACAGGGGATGCTGCTAAAACAGTCATTGCCTCTACAGCAAGTCCTTATAAATTCCCAGTTGTGGCAGTAGAAGCAGTGACGGGCGAGACAGGTCTAGGCGATTTCGAAGCCTTGGCCAAATTGCACACCCTCTCAGGTGTTCCTGTGCCACCGGCTGTAGACGGTCTTGAAACTGCGCCGGTTCGCCATCGTACAAGCGTAGCTGCTAAAGACATGCAAGCAGCCGTAGAAGACTACTTGGGACTGTAATTCTCCCTATTAGAAAGATCAAAAGAGCCGTTTGGCTCTTTTATATACTCATGAATTCATACAAAAAAATCTTAAACATTGCCCTTCCTGCCATGGGTGAAAATTTCTTACAAATGCTGATGGGTATGGTGGACTCTTATTTAGTGGCTCACCTGGGCTTGATTGCCATTTCAGGTGTTTCCGTCGCAGGAAACATCATCACCATCTATCAAGCCATCTTTTTGGCACTGGGTGCGGCAGTTGCCAGTGTCATGTCCAAAAGCTTGGGCGAAAAAAATCAAGAAAACATTGCCTACCATGCGACAGAGTCACTGAAGGTGACCTTGTTGTTGAGTGCTCTCTTAGGAGGGGCTTCGCTGTTATTTGGACGCCAGATGATTTCGCTGTTGGGGACTGAAGCTGCAGTAGCCGAAAGTGGGGGGATTTACCTTTCCTTGGTTGGCGGGACCATAGTTCTCTTAGGATTGATGACGACCTTGGGCTCCTTGGTTCGGGTGGCCAACAATCCACGTATTCCTATGTATGTGAGCCTGTTGACCAATCTATTAAACGCTCTGTTCTCCTCTGTAGCCATTTTCCTTTTTGGTTGGGGCATTGTTGGTGCTGCTTTGGGGACAGTGCTAGCCCGTCTGGTGGGCGTCATCCTCTTGTGGCAAAAGGTCCAGCTACCCTTTGCCCCCCTTCGTTGGGGATTGGATCGTAAGCTCTTGAACTTAGCACTTCCAGCAGCCGGAGAGCGGCTGATGATGCGGGCTGGAGATGTGGTAATCATTGCGATCGTGGTTGCTTTTGGGACCGAGGCAGTCGCAGGAAATGCCATCGGAGAGACCTTGACCCAGTTTAACTACATGCCTGTGTTTGGGGTGGCCACAGCGACGGTCATGCTCGTAGCACGGAGCCTGGGTGAAGGTGATCTTGAGCAGATTGCCCGCCTTCGAAAGCAGTCTTACTGCTTGTCCTTCGTGTTAATGTTACCCATTGCCTTGGGAATCTTTTTCGGTGGCACTCTTCTGACCCATCTCTACACACAAGATACAAAAGCAGTAGGAGCTAGTTTATCGGTTGTCCTCTTTTCTTTGTTGGGAACGCCGTTTACAGCAGGAACGGTCATCTATACAGCTGTTTGGCAAGGCTTGGGAAATGGGAAACTTCCATTTTATGCAACGACGATTGGCATGTGGGTCATTCGAATTGGAGCCGGTTATCTGCTTGGAGTAACCCTTGGCTTTGGCCTTCCAGGGGTCTGGACTGGGACGCTGCTCGACAATGGCTTTCGTTGGCTATTTTTGAGTCAGCTATATAGACGAAAAGTAGGAGAGAAGAAAAAATGACAAAACGAGACTTTATTTGGGATTTGGATGGGACCTTGCTGGATTCCTATGATGCGATTCTGGCTGGTCTTGAGGAGACCTATGCAACTTATCAGCTTCCCTTTGACCGAGCCAGCATTAAAGATTACATCTTGAAGCATTCGGTTCAAGATCTTTTAGTAGCGGTGGCGGAGGAGTATCATCTGGATGTGACCGACTTGAATCATCGCCGAGCAGAAAGTCTAGCGGAGAAAAATGCCCAGGTCCTTCTGATGGATGGGGCGCGTGATGTCCTATCCTGGGCACAAGAAGCTGGAATTGAGCAGTTTGTCTATACCCATAAGGGAGAGAACGCCTTTGTCATCCTGCGGGACTTGGGTTTGGAATCTTTTTTTACAGAGATTTTGACCAGTCAAAGTGGTTTTGCTCGCAAGCCTGACCCAGAAGCTGCCAGGTATCTGATGGAGAAGTACGGGGTGGAGCCAGAAAATACCTACTATATTGGGGATCGGAGCCTGGATATTGACTTTGCAAGAAATAGCCAGATTCAGAGTATCAATTTCTTGACGTCTGACTATCAAGGTAATCATCAGATGAACACCTTACTAGATATCCCAGGTATTTTAGACGCTGAAAAGAATCTGTAAAGAATTTGTTTTCATTTTGAAATAAAGTCGTAAGCTTTCTTTAAGAAATGTCCGCTATAATAGAAGCATAAACAAAGACCTCCTAACTTTGTTTAGAAAAATCCTAAAACTTTTCTTTTTCATAATAATCTCCCTAAGAGTCGCCCAATCAGGCGGCTTTTTTTGTGCGCAAGAATAGTGTAAGCTCTTTTTCTTGCCAGGAGATGAGAAATGGTTTATAATTGACAAGTCAATTATTGATTTATCAAAAAGAAATTGGAGAAGGAATATGGCAGAAATAAATGATTTGCTCTACCAACTACGCTTGGCAGATCAAACAACTACGCAACTCTTTGAAAAGCGCCTAGGGATTAGCTTAACACGTTATCAAATTTTGCAGGATTTATTAGAACAAGCACCTTGCAATCAGATCGCGGTTCAGGAGCGCTTGCAGATTGATCCAGCGGCTTTAACCCGGCATTTCAAAATATTAGAAAAGGAAGGATTTGTCCATCGGAGTCGAAATCCAAAGAATCAGCGGGAAATCTTAATTCATTTGACGGATACGGCCTATAATCGTTTGGTCAAACATCCCCCTCGCCATCATGTGGCGGTGAAAGAACAGATGAGTCGGATTTTGACTGCTCAAGAACAAGAGCAATTTTCTTACCTGCTGGACAAATTAGTATCTGGCATTGAACAAATAACAGTTGAATAAAAAGGAGAATCTACGATGTCATTACTGACGATTATTTTAGCGAGTCTTGCTGCACTGGAGCATTTGTATATTTTTTATTTGGAGAGCATCAAAACCACATCTGATACTACAAGTCAGGTTTTCAACATGAATAAAGAAGAACTCGCTCGCCCATCTGTGACCTCTTTATTTAAGAATCAAGGGATATACAATGCCTTGATTGGGGTGTTCCTCTTGTATGGATTGTTTGTCTCTAAAAATAGTGAAGTTGTTACGATTTTCGTGCTCTTTATTATTGGAGCTGCGGCCTACGGTGCGATGACAGCCAATAAAAAGATTATCTTGACCCAAGGTGGTCCTGCAATTTTGGCTTTGTTGAGTATCCTATTTTTGGGATAAAAAGGACAGGCCCCTAGGGATCTTTGATCTGATTTTATTAAATAAGTGTAGAAAAAAGTATAAAAAAAGACTAAAAATTTTATTGACTTTCTAAGAAAAAGGGTTATAATGGTAGCAACAGAAAAGTAATGAGTCGGCTATTTTCAGGGAGCTTGTGGGAATTGTGAACAAGCAATAGCGACTGATGAAAATTGGACTGTTATGATCAATGAATTCTAACCCATGTGAATTCGGTTGGCACCCCTTACCGTGCAACTCCTTGATAGAGGAGATAGAGATGTAGGGAAAGACCAGCTATTTTTCCCTATAAAAGAGGTGGCACCGCGGACACTACGCCCTCACACAGTTTTTGTGTGAGGGCTTTTCTATGTGCCTTAGCAAGCGAAGCGCGCTTAGGCACATAGATCCCAAAGCGCAAACAGAGCGATGGGATATCCTTGATCGCCTTAGCAAGCGACGTTACGATTCATTAGAAAAAGAGTTCTAAAAGAGAGGTTTCTGATATGAAAAAAGTTTTATCTGCTGATGTGTTGAGTCCAATTTTGGCTTATATGCGTTTGGATGCGCCCCATAAAATGATCTTGGAGTCAATCCCTCGTGAAAAAGAGAATGCGCGTTTTTCAATTGTAGCCTATCGGCCAGTCAGTGAAGTCAAGTTTGAACATGGCGTCCTCTATTACAATGATCAAATTGTTGAAGAGGATCCTTTGGACTTTTTGAATCGCATCACGGTCAAAACGAAAACTTCAGAAGAACTTCCTTTTAACGGTGGGGCGATTGGATTTGTCGGCTATGACTTGATTGGCCTCTATGAGAACATTGGCTCCATTCCTGAAGATACGATCGGCACCCCAGATCTCCACTTTTTCTTATATGAGAGCTATGTGATTTTTGATCACAAAAAGGAAAAGGTCTATGTGGTGGAAGAGAACCTCTATAGTGGACGGAGTGAAGCAGAGCAAGCGTCGAGCTTGGAGCAAGTATTAGCACAGTTGGCAAGACCTGCAAAAGAAGAGTTTCAGGACAAGGATCTGCATGCACTTCATTTCCACAATCATTTGGAGCAAAAAGAGTTTGAGGAAATGGTGGCCCTAGCGCGGGACTATATTCGAAAAGGGGATATGTTCCAATGCGTGCTCAGTCAACGTTTTTCAGCTGATTTTTCAGGAAAACCATTGGATTATTACCGCAATTTGCGCGTGACCAACCCTTCGAATTATCTCTACTTTTATGATTTTGGGGAGTACCAAATTATCGGGGCTAGTCCAGAAAGTCTGGTGTCGGTCAAGGATCGAGTGGTGACAACCAATCCCATTGCTGGCACGCGACCAAGAGGGATTGATGAAGAGAGTGATCGGCAATTGGCAACTGATTTGGCAGGGGATCCAAAAGAAGTCGCAGAACACCAGATGTTGGTGGATCTAGGACGAAACGATATTGGTCGTATCGCTCAAAATGGGTCGGTTGAAGTAACTAAATATATGGAAGTGGAGTTCTTCCGTTATGTGATGCACCTGACGAGTGTGGTCAAGGGTCAATTGCTTCCTGGACTAGCCTCTATTGAGGCTCTGAAGGCAACTCTTCCAGCTGGGACCGTTTCTGGTGCTCCCAAGATTCGAGCCATGAAGCGAATCTATGAGGCAGAAAAAGAGAAACGTGGCGTCTATGCGGGGGCTATTGGCTATCTCTCTGTGACGGGGGATCTCGATTTTGCTATTGCGATTCGAACCATGATCCTCAAAAATAAGAAGGCTTATGTGCAGGCCGGAGCAGGAATCGTTTATGATTCGATCGCTGAAAATGAATACCAAGAAACCGTCAATAAGGCAAAATCAATGACAAGGATTGGAGAAGAAGGATGATTTTATTAGTAGATAATTACGATTCATTTACCTACAATTTAGCACAGTATATCGGAAAATTTGATGAGGTCCAGGTGCTTCGAAATGATGATCCGGACTTGTACCAAGTTGCCCAAGAAGCAGATGCCTTGGTCTTTTCTCCAGGTCCAGGTTGGCCAAAGGATGCGGGCAAGATGGAGGAGATGATTCGAGATTTCGCGGGGATCAAACCAATCTTGGGGATTTGCTTGGGGCATCAAGCGATTGCGGAAGTTTTTGGAGGGTGCTTGGGATTGGCACCACAGGTCATGCATGGCAAACAAAGCCAGATCCAGCTAGAAGCTCCATCTCCGCTATACGCGGGTGTCGCAAAAGAAGTCCCAGTCATGCGCTATCATTCGCTGACGATTGAAGACATGCCAGAGGATTTTGTCATTACCTCTCGGACGACGGATGATCAAGCCATTATGGGAATTCAACACCGCAGCTTACCGATTTATGGTTTTCAATACCATCCAGAAAGTATCGGGACGCCAGATGGGCTCAAGACCATCGAAAATTTTGTCAAACTAGTCAAGGAGCGGAAGATGAAACAAGTGCTTGCAAAAATAGCGGAAGGAATGGATCTAACCAGTGCAGAGTTAGAAGCTGCTATGGAGGAAGTCGTTGCTGGTCGTGCTTCAGAAGCCCAGGTGACGGCCCTTCTTCTAGGTCTCAAAATGAAGGGAGAAACGGTTGAAGAGCGGACGGCTATTGCAAAAGTGATGCAGGCTTATGCAGTCGCTATTCCTACAGAAGTTCAAGGAGCGATGGACAATTGTGGAACTGGGGGCGATCGTTCTTATAGTTTCAACATTTCAACAACAGCTGCCTTCGTCCTTGCTGGTGGTGGCATCAAGATGGCGAAACACGGAAATCGTTCGATCTCTTCCAAATCTGGTTCTGCGGATGTATTAGAAGCTCTAGGGATTAACCTTGATTTGGGCCCAGAAGACTTGGGACGAGTTTTTGAAAAGGCGGGAATTGTCTTCCTATTTGCCAAAAATCTGCACCCTGGCATGCGCTATATTATGCCCGCTCGCTTGGCGCTAGGGGTCCCAACAGTGATGAACTTAACTGGTCCTCTTATCAATCCGATTCCTCTAGAAAGCCAGCTATTGGGAACCAGTCGTCCCGATATGCTGGAAAGTACGGCGGAGATTCTAAAGAATTTGGGTCGGAAACGCGCAGTGGTGGTGAGTGGCCCACAAGGTTTGGACGAGGCAGGCCTTGATGGGGAAACCCAGCTCGCTATTCTGGAAAATGGACAAGTTACCTTATCCAGCTTTCAACCAGAAGATATCGAAATGGAGCGCATCGAAATTGATCAAGTACGAGGTGGAGACGCCAAACGCAATGCGGAAATTTTGCTCAGTGTCTTGAAGAATGAAGCGAGTCCCTTCTTAGAGGTGACGGTCTTAAATGCAGGCCTTGGTTTTTATGCCAACGGCAAGGTAGATTCTATCAAGGAGGGAATTGCCTTGGCACGTGAAGTGATTGCCAGTGGGGCTGCCCTTGAGAAATTGAGATTATTACAGGAGTATCAAAAATGAGTCAAGAATTCTTACCAAAGATTCTAAAGGAAAAGGCGCGTGAAGTGGCTGCGATGAAAGAAGAGGAGCTCCAACCTTTGCGCGAGACCTACCGCTTGTATGATTACCTAAAGAGTCATCCAGAAAAGCTTCAGGTCATTGCGGAGGTGAAAAAGGCTAGCCCGAGTCTGGGAGATATTCATGTCGATGTGGATATCGTCGCGCAGGCTAAGACTTACGAAGAAAATGGGGCCGTGATGATTTCTGTCTTGACTGATGAAGTGTTTTTCAAGGGCAGTATCGAGTATCTCCGGGAAATATCTAGTCAGGTGCGTATCCCCACCCTAAATAAAGATTTTATTGTGGATGAAAAACAAGTGATTCGGGCGCGAAATGCAGGGGCGACCGTGATCTTGTTGATTGTTGCAGCCTTGCCAGAGGCTCGTCTGAAAGAACTCTATGAGTTTGCGACCCATCTTGGCCTGGAGGTCTTGGTGGAAACTCATAATCTGACAGAACTAGAGGTCGCTCACCGGATTGGGGCTCAGATCATTGGGGTGAATAATCGCAACTTGGTGACCTTTGAGACAGATCTTCATACAAGCCTTGAATTGGCGACAAGCTTTGAACAAGAACCGGTCTATATCTCTGAGTCTGCTATTTTCACAGCAGCAGACGCGCGCATGCTGGCTCCTTATTTTAGTGGCATTCTCGTTGGGACAGCGCTCATGAAGGCAGACAATGTGGCTGAAAAAGTAAAGGAGTTGCAGATTGACAAAGGTTAAAATTTGCGGATTGTCCACTCCAGAAGCTGTCCAGACAGCTGTTGAAGCTGGTGCAGACTACATTGGTTTTGTCTTTGCACCAAGCAAACGGCAAGTGACGCTGGAGCAAGCCCGGGAGTTGGCTACAGGGATTCCAAAGGGGGTTCAAAAAGTCGGTGTTTTTGTATCACCACAAAGAGAAGAAGTGGAGCAAGCTTGCCAAGTTGTGGGCTTGGACCTGATACAAGTGCATGGATCGATGGATGATGCCATCTTGCAAGAGTTTCCCCAACAAACGATTCGCGCTGTTCAAGTGGGGAAAGATGCAGCACTTCCTGAGACCGGTGCCGATTATCTGCTCTTTGATGCTCCTGTAGCAGGAAGTGGAGAGACTTTTAACTGGCAAGAACTCGAAAGTCAAAACGTTACAAAGCCCTTCTTTATTGCAGGAGGCTTGACGGTAGACAATGTAGCAGATGCTATTTGCTTCTTTCATCCTTATGCGGTGGATGTATCCAGTGGGATCGAGACAAATGGAAAAAAAGATCAAGAAAAGATAAAACGATTTATAGAAAGGGTCAAGCATGGCATATAAACAACCAGATCAAAACGGATTTTACGGGCGGTTCGGAGGACGTTTTGTCCCTGAAACCTTGATGACAGCAGTTTTAGAATTAGAAAAAGCCTACAGAGAAAGTCAAGCAGATCCTTCTTTTCAAGCCGAATTGGATCAGCTTCTGAAACAATATGTCGGTCGGGAAACACCGCTCTATTACGCTAAGAATCTAACCAAGTATGTCGGCGGAGCCAAGATTTTTCTTAAAAGAGAAGACCTCAACCACACAGGGGCTCATAAAATTAATAATGCCCTAGGACAGGTTTTGCTGGCACACCGAATGGGTAAAAAGAAGATCATCGCAGAAACAGGGGCTGGACAGCACGGTGTTGCAACGGCAACAGCTGCTGCTTTATTTGATATGGAATGTACCATCTACATGGGGGAAGAAGATGTCAGACGCCAAGCCCTCAATGTCTTTCGGATGGAGTTGTTGGGCGCCAAGGTTCAATCGGTAACAGATGGGTCGCGTGTCCTCAAGGATGCAGTCAATGCTGCCCTTAGAGCCTGGGTAGCAAATGTGGAGGATACCCACTATATCATGGGATCTGCTCTAGGACCTCATCCATTCCCAGAGATTGTCCGTGATTTTCAAAGTGTCATTGGGAGGGAAGCTAAACGCCAATTTGCAGAGCAAAATGACGGTGCGCTGCCAGATGCCGTCCTAGCCTGTGTAGGAGGCGGATCGAATGCCATTGGGCTCTTTTATCCTTTTGTTGAGGATGCGTCTGTCGCCATGTATGGGGCGGAAGCTGCTGGACTTGGAGTAGATACAGACCAGCATGCAGCAACCTTGACCAAGGGGCGTCCGGGAGTCCTTCACGGTGCCTTGATGGATGTTTTACAGGATGCGCATGGACAGATTTTAGAAGCTTTCTCGATTTCAGCAGGTCTCGATTACCCAGGGATTGGGCCAGAGCATTCTTATTTCCATGACATCAAGCGGGCGACCTATGTGCCAGTGACAGACAAAGAAGCCCTAGAAGCCTTTCAATTGCTTTCGAAAGTAGAAGGAATCATTCCAGCCCTGGAATCGAGCCACGCTATCGCCTATGCGGTGAAATTGGCCAAGGAAATGGGGCCTGAAAAATCTATGATCGTTTGCTTATCAGGTCGTGGGGATAAAGATGTGGTACAAGTCAAAGACCGCCTTGAACAAGAGAGAGGAGAGTAAGATGGGAAAGACCTTAACAGAGCATTTACAAAAGCTGAAAGACCAGCAGCAAGGGATCTTTGTTCCTTATATCATGGCAGGAGATCATGAAAAAGGCTTGGCAGGTTTGCAGGAAACCATCCAATTTTTGGAGGAGCTTGGTGTCTCAGCTATTGAGGTTGGCATTCCTTTTTCGGATCCGGTGGCAGATGGTCCTGTGATTGAAGAGGCGGGACTACGAAGTTTAGCCCATGGGACGACGACAGAGGAACTGGTGCAAACGATCCAGCACTTAGAGACAACTGTTCCTTTGGTCATCATGACCTATTTCAACCCCTTGTTCCAATATGGGCTCGAAAATTTCTTTAGAGATGTAGAAGGAACAGCGGTCAAGGGAGTGATTATTCCGGATCTTCCTCATGAGCATGCGGATCTGGTAGAGCCTCTATTAGTGGATAAAGATATCGCTTTGGTGCCGCTAGTGAGCCTAACCACAGGAATCGAGCGCCAGAAGAAATTGATCCATGATGCAGAAGGATTTATCTATGCCGTTGCTGTCAATGGGGTGACGGGGAAAGCTGGTAGCTATCGAGATGATTTGGATCACCACTTGGCCCAATTACACGGAATAGCGTCCATTCCTGTTTTAACAGGTTTTGGAGTTTCCAGCATGGAGGATGTTCACCGTTTCAACAAGGTCTCAGATGGGGTTATTGTGGGGTCCAAAATCGTTAAGGCTCTCCACCAAGGAGAGACAGATGCCATCGCTCGTTTTATTTCTCAAGCAGTGAAGGGCTAGAAGGTTCATTTTATTCATCATCAGCTTGATTCTCCTAGATCAAGCTCTTTGTCTACTATTTTAAACATTCCCCTTGTTTGTCTTTACAAACGAGGGTTTCTCGTTACAATAGAGGTAGTAACAAGAAAAAAGGAGAAGAGAATGATAAGCCTTGAAGAGATTGATCAAGTTGTCCAGTCAGGTCCTTTTGAACCAACCTGGGACTCTCTTAGCCATCAAGTCTGTCCAGATTGGTATCGGGATGCCAAATTTGGAATGTTTATCCACTGGGGCGTCTACAGTGTACCTGCCTTTGGTTCGGAATGGTATTCGCGAAATATGTATATCCAAGGGAATCCTTGCTATGACTATCATCGAGAGCATTTTGGAGACCAGGCTATCTTTGGCTACAAGGATCTCATTCCTCTTTTTACAGCCGATCAATTTGATCCGGCATCTTGGCTAGATCTCTTTCAAAAAGCGGGAGCTCAGTATCTTTTCCCAGTTGCGGAGCACCACGATGGTTTTCAGATGTATGCCTCTACTCTCTCGCCTTATAATAGCTTAGAAATGGGGCCGAGACGAGATGTCTTAGGAGAGCTGAGGGAGGAAGCAGAAAAACGTGGCCTGCACTTCTGTACGTCCTCTCACCGGGCAGAACACCAGTTTTTCTTTTCACATGGCAAGGAATTTACTAGTGACATTCCGCAAGAAGTCCCAAGAGACAGCCTTTATTGGCCAGCGGAGTCAGAGCCAAAGGATCATTTTGATCTGACTTCTAAGCCTTATCCAAGTAAAGAATTCTTGGAAGATTGGCTTTTGCGAACCTGTGAACTGGTGCGGGACTACCAACCAGAGCTCCTATATTTTGACTGGTGGATCCAGCATGAGAGTTTCCGTCCCTACTTGATGCGCTTTTTGGCTTATTATTACAATCTAGCAGCACAAGAGGATCGCAAGGTGGCTGTTTGTTACAAACAGGACGCCCTCCCTTTCGGTTCAGGAATCGTTGAGATGGAGCGGGGAGGATACGGAGAGACGCAAGCCTTTCCGTGGCAAATGGATACCGCGATCGCCCGTAATTCTTGGTGCTATACCCAGGATCTAGCCTACAAGACCAGTAAGGAATTGCTACAAAATTTAGTCGATGTTGTGGCCAAAAATGGCAATCTTCTGCTCAATATTGGACCCAAGGCAGATGGCACGATCCCTGAGCAAGACCAAGACATCCTCACAGAGATCGGGGACTGGCTGGCGGTAAATGGAGAAGCCATTTATCAGAGTCGGCCTTGGCGGGTGTCATCGGACGGACCGACCGAGGCCCAGGAAGGTTCCTTCTCAGATGGACAAGCACCACTCTATACCAGCCAAGATTTCCGCTATACCATGCGTGATGGCTTTCTTTATGCCATCCAGCTGGAACCAAGTGGAAGGACGGAAGAGTTGACCTTGCCGTCTCTCGCCTATGATCTCAAGCAACCGAGAATTCTTCATGCGCGCATTCAAAAGGTGGAACTCCTTGGAGAAAGTCAGCTTCTTTCTTGGAGCCAAGATGAGACAGGGCTTCATCTTCAGTTACCAGCTTGTAGGAAAAAACAACCGCGTGTTTTGCGCCTCAGCTTTTAGTTTTCTTGAAGCTTTCTATAAGGAATCGTTTAGGTTTCTCTTGTATACTGTACTCATCCAATAAGAAATGAGGTACAGAAAATGAAAATCTCAGTTAATTATCCAAAACGCTTTAAGAAATTGCCACAACAAGGTTCTTGTTACGGCGAATAAATACTTCTCTTCATTTTTCATAAGAAACTCCTAAAGAAGGCTCTACCCGAAAGGGTAGAGTTTTTATGTACCAGAGACCTTGTGATTCGTGGTATAATAAGCCTATGGAAAAAAAGAACAAATTACTACTCATCGACGGGTCTTCCGTCGCTTTTCGTGCCTTTTTTGCACTCTATAATCAAATTGATCGCTTCAAAAATGCTAATGGTCTGCATACCAATGCGGTCTATGGCTTTAATCTCATGTTGAGCCATATCTTGGAGCGCATCCAACCAACCCATGTCCTCGTTGCTTTTGATGCAGGAAAGACGACCTTTCGGACGGAGATGTATGCCGACTACAAAGGGGGCCGTGCAAAAACTCCAGATGAGTTCCGTGAGCAGTTTCCTTTCATTCGTGAGCAATTAGATCATTTGGGAATCCGTCATTATGAGCTGGCCCAGTATGAAGCGGATGATATTATTGGAACGCTCGATAAGATGGCAGAAACTAGCTCGGTGCCATTTGATGTGACCATTGTCTCTGGGGACAAGGATTTGATCCAGTTGACAGATGACAATACGGTAGTTGAAATCTCTAAAAAAGGGGTGGCAGAGTTTGAAGAATTCACTCCAGCCTATCTCAAAGAAAAAATGGGTCTGACACCAGAGCAATTTATCGACCTCAAGGCCTTGATGGGAGATAAATCGGATAATATCCCAGGTGTCACTAAGATCGGAGAAAAGACCGGGATCAAACTACTCCTAGAGTACGGCTCTCTCGATGGTATTTACGAGCATATCGACGAGATGAAGGCTTCTAAGATGAAGGAAAACCTCATCAACGACAAGGAGCAGGCCTATCTGTCTAAGACTCTTGCGACCATTGATACCAATGCACCCATTGAGATTGGCCTGGACGATATCACTTATTCGGGTCCTCATCTAGAAAATCTTGCCAAGTTTTATGAGGAGATGGGCTTCAAGCAACTCCGTCAGGCCTTGGATCTCAGTGGAGAAGAAGCAGCTCCTGTAGCTATTGACTATACAGAAGCCGAGCAAGTCACTTCAGATATGCTCACGGAAGATAGTTTCTTCCATTTTGAGATTTTTGGGGACAATTACCATACGGAACCCATCATCGGTTTCGCATGGGGGACCAAAGGTCAGCTCTACGCGAGTACAGATACTGGTCTTTTACAAACACCGATTTTCAAAGAATTTCTCGAAAAAACGCCCCTCAAGGTCTATGACTTCAAGCGGGCCAAGGTCTTGCTTAGCCACTTGGGCATTACCCTTCAAAATCCCGCGTTTGACAGTCGATTGGCCAAGTATCTCTTGTCGACCGTAGAGGACAATGAAATTTCAACCATTGCGAGTCTCTATAGTCAGATTGCGCTACCGCTGGACGAAGTCGTTTATGGCAAGGGAGCCAAAAAAGCTATCCCAGAAAAGGCGGTCCTATTAGAGCATTTGGCACGGAAAGTCGCTGTTTTACTGGATACCGAAGAGCCCATGGTGGAACAGTTGCAAGCCCATGACCAGCTAGATTTGCTCTATGATATGGAGCAACCACTAGCAGCTGTTTTGGCCAAGATGGAAATCGCGGGGATCAAGGTAGAGCGCCAGACCCTAGAGGATATGCAGGTGGAAAACGAAGTGGTTTTGGAGCGCTTGACCCAAGAAATCTACGAGCTTGCAGGAGAAGAGTTCAACATCAATTCTCCAAAACAATTGGGCGTCATCCTCTTTGAAAAATTGGAACTCCCTCTTGAATATACTAAGAAAACCAAAACCGGCTATTCAACAGCCGTTGATGTCTTGGAACGCCTGGCTCCTATCGCACCGATCGTGTCTAAGATTCTTGAATACCGCCAAATTGCTAAGATCCAATCGACCTATGTCATCGGTCTTCAAGATTGGATTTTGGAAGACGGGAAGATCCATACTCGCTATGTACAGGATTTGACGCAGACCGGACGTTTGTCCAGCGTGGATCCTAATCTACAAAACATACCTGTCCGTTTGGAACAAGGTCGTCTCATTCGTAAGGCCTTTGTCCCAGAAGAGGAAAACAGTGTCTTGTTGAGTTCAGACTATTCACAGATCGAATTGCGCGTCTTGGCCCATATTTCGGGAGATGAGCATTTGATCGATGCCTTTCAGCATGGGGCAGATATCCATACATCGACTGCTATGCGCGTTTTCAATATTGCAAAACCAGAAGATGTGACGCCGAACGACCGTCGCAATGCAAAAGCAGTAAACTTCGGTGTGGTTTATGGAATTTCCGACTTTGGACTGTCTAACAACCTAGGGATCAGTCGAAAAGAAGCCAAGGCCTACATTGAGACCTACTTCGAACGCTACCCTGGCATCAAGGACTATATGGAGAGAGTGGTACGGGAAGCGCGTGATAAAGGCTATGTGGAGACTCTCTTCAAGCGCCGTCGGGAGATTCCAGATATCAATTCTCGCAACTTCAATGTTCGAGGCTTTGCGGAACGGACAGCTATTAACTCACCCATCCAAGGATCTGCAGCAGACATCTTGAAAATTGCCATGATCCACTTGGACCAAGCGCTAGAAAGAGGAGCATACAAGACCAAGATGCTCCTTCAGGTCCACGATGAAATTGTTCTGCAAGTACCAAGTGATGAACTGGCAGCGATCAAAGAACTCGTCAAAGAGACCATGGAATCCGCTATCGAACTTGCAGTACCACTGGAAGCCGATGAGAACGAAGGCAAAACATGGTATGAAGCCAAATAAGATTAAGTTTGTTCAAAACAGAAAGCGGTAGGAAACTTTTCAGTTTCCTACCGCTTTTAACGACAAACACTTGCAATGCCCTCCGTATTGTTATACTATTTAAAGAAAGGAAACGCATACAAAAGGAGATTCTTATGGCTTATTCATTTCGCAATCCTAGTGATGGCATTATCAAACATTACCTAGAAACGAGCAAGATCATAGCTGTAGTTGGATTATCTGACCGTGAAGATACGACCAGTCATCGTGTCAGCAAGGAGATGCAAGAGCGGGGCTATCGGATTATTCCTGTCAACCCCCGCGCAGCTGGAGGGCAAATCCTTGGAGAAACGGTGTATGCTAGCTTACAGGAGATTCCATTCCCTATCGATATCGTTGATGTATACCGTCGCAGTGAGTTTTTACCAGATGTGGCACGTGATTTTATTGAGACGGATGCGAAAATTTTCTGGGCACAATTGGAGCTGGAAAATCAAGAAGCAGAAGAAATCCTTCGTGGAGCTGGACGAGAAGATATCGTCATGAACCGCTGTATCAAACGGGAACACACCCGACTGATCTTAGGAGACTCCCTATACGGTTTATAAATGATAAACAATTGAATAGAAGAAAACCCCAGCTTGCTGGGGTTTTCTTCTTACTCTTATTCAGTTTCATGGCTTGGATGGCCTGTAAAATGGCGCGGCCCTTGTTTAATCTGCTTGATTTGATCATAAAAGGCAATTTGGCAGTTGATAAAGTAAGGCATGGTATAAAAGCCGATGACATCGCGCGTGAAGTAATTCAAGAAGTACCAACCAATCAAGGTTAGATCAAGCACCAAGCGATTGCTGCGGAACCCTTTCATGGTTTCACGACTTTGGCGAAGGACTCCAAAGGCTCCCTTGTAGTCGCCGTCTCGTAATTGCTCGTAGAGGATCAATTCGACCAGGCTGAGACTGTAGTATTGTGGCAGGTAAAAGAGGAGGCCAAGTAGGCCCAGCACGACACCAGCAGTCATCAGAGGCATTTGTTGCATGAGAGATTGAAATTCAGGACTGGAAGCACTCAAAGTGCTAGGGTTGCTCACCTTGTCGTAAATCGCTAAAAATCGAATGCTGGCGTAGGTGCTGATGAGACTCCCCACATAGAGGATGAGTCCCCATAAAAAGAGGACGGCTTGCTTCAAAATCAAGGTGGCAAATACAGAGGTAAAGCGATCTTGTTTAAAGATATCTAAGACGCGTGTTCGGTGTTCGATCTTGGGATTAATCGTATCTAAATAGCTAAAAGTCGCACCAACCACTAAAATGGAGATGACAAAGGAGACGACAGAAGGAAAGAGTTGTCGCTGGATCATGTAGATACTTGCTTGCTGCAAGGTCATATCCGGTAGTAGATCGACCAGATCTTGCCCACTTAAGAGAAAGTTAGCAAGAATGGTCAACAGGACCGGAAGAGCAAAAAGGATAGCTAAGCCCGGTTGCTGGACTTGCATGGTACGTGCCCGGAGGCGAATCAGTTTAAGGTTCATAGATGACACTCTCTTCATAGTAGTACTTTTTATTATAACATAAGTCCGTGACAGAGCCGGTAAAATTTGGTACAATCGTACAGGTGCTCACAGGAAAACTGTGACAGGAATAAGAAGGCTGGGACTGTTTTTCCCAGTACGGAGGTAACCATGACAGATTCACCGATTCAATATCGATTAATCAAAAAAGAAAAGCATACAGGTGCTCGTCTGGGAGAAATTATCACCCCTCACGGGACCTTCCCGACCCCAATGTTTATGCCTGTAGGGACTCAGGCAACCGTTAAGACCCAATCGCCAGAAGAACTCAAGGAAATGGGTTCCGGCATTATCTTGGCCAACACCTACCATCTCTGGCTTCGTCCCGGGGACGACTTGGTTGCAAAAGCAGGAGGATTGCACCAGTTCATGAACTGGGACCAGCCGATTTTGACAGATAGTGGAGGCTTCCAGGTCTATTCATTAGCGGATACCCGCAACATCACTGAAGAAGGGGTAACCTTTAAAAACCACCTCAACGGCTCAAAGATGTTCCTCTCTCCGGAAAAGGCCATCTCCATCCAAAACAATCTAGGGAGCGACATCATGATGTCCTTTGATGAATGCCCTCAGTTCTATCAGCCCTATGATTATGTGAAAAAATCGATCGAACGGACCAGTCGTTGGGCAGAACGTGGACTGAAGGCTCACCGTCGCCCTCATGATCAAGGTCTTTTCGGGATTGTCCAAGGGGCTGGATTTGAAGACTTGCGCCGTCAGTCTGCTCAAGATTTAGTCAGCATGGACTTCCCAGGCTATTCCATCGGTGGCTTAGCTGTTGGGGAAAGCCATGAAGAGATGAATGCGGTGCTGGATTTCACAACGCCGCTCTTACCAGAGAACAAGCCGCGCTATCTCATGGGAGTAGGAGCTCCAGACAGTCTGATCGATGGCGTTATTCGTGGAGTAGACATGTTTGACTGTGTCTTGCCGACGCGGATTGCGCGAAATGGTACCTGTATGACTAGTCAAGGACGTCTGGTGGTGAAAAATGCGCAATTTGCAGAAGACTTTACACCGCTGGATCCTGAATGTGATTGCTACACTTGTAAGAATTACACCCGGGCTTATCTTCGCCACCTCCTCAAGGCAGATGAGACCTTCGGCATTCGCTTGACTAGCTACCACAACCTATACTTCTTGATCAACCTCATGAAGCAGGTCCGTCAAGCCATCATGGATGACAATCTCTTAGAATTCCGTGAGCATTTCGTCGAAAAATATGGCTATAACAAATCAGGACGGAATTTCTAGAAATAGATAAATAGGAAGAAAAAAGACGACAGCCATTTGAGAATAATAGGAATAACTGCTAGACGCAGTGGTTGATTGGTATCTTTGTTCGCTTGTTAAGCTCCAAAGATAACCTAATCAACTGTGCGGGGGCGAGACGACGAACAAATTGGATATAAATTTGTTCTGTCTCGCTCCCTTTTTCCTATATAATAGCAACTTTTTTAGCACTCTATTTCTTTCGAAAACACTTTCATCAAAAAAACGAAAAAAATCTTCTCAAATCCCTTGCATTGGGCCTTTGTTTGTGTTAAACTACTATGGTGCTGTGAAAAAACAGCTATTAGCTTTGATGCAAGAGGTTGCGACACGCTCGGTTGCATTGCCACGCAACGCGCGTCGGTTTTCTTGTGGAGCTAGCCTATTATCTTAAATAGACGAAAAGGAGAAAAAGATGGCAAACAAAAAAATCCGCATCCGTTTGAAAGCGTACGAACACCGTACACTCGACACAGCGGCTGCAAAAATCGTAGAATCAGCTACTCGTACAGGTGCACAAGTTGCGGGTCCAATCCCACTTCCAACTGAGCGTAGCCTCTACACAATCATTCGTGCGACTCACAAATACAAAGATTCTCGCGAACAATTCGAAATGCGTACACACAAACGCTTGATCGACATCATCAACCCAACTCAAAAAACAGTTGACGCTTTGATGAAATTGGATCTTCCAAGTGGTGTAAACGTAGAAATCAAACTTTAATCTAAAGCTTGATCAAGAGCATAAAAAACGCTCGTTAAAAACTTTTTGAATAAAAAACTATAGAAAAGGAACTATTTTCTCATGACAAAAGGAATCTTAGGGAAAAAAGTGGGAATGACTCAAATCTTCACTGAAGCTGGCGAATTGATCCCTGTAACAGTTATCGAAGCAACTCCAAACGTTGTTCTTCAAGTTAAAACTGTTGAAACAGATGGTTACAACGCTATCCAAGTTGGTTTCGATGACAAACGCGAAGTATTGAGCAACAAACCTGCTAAAGGACATGTAGCAAAAGCTAACACGGCTCCTAAGCGCTTCATTCGTGAATTCAAAAACGTTGAAGGCTTGGAAGTTGGTGCTGAAATCACAGTTGACACTTTCGAAGCTGGAGACATTGTTGATGTAACTGGTACTTCTAAAGGTAAAGGTTTCCAAGGTGTTATCAAACGCCACGGACAATCACGTGGACCTATGGCTCACGGTTCTCGTTACCACCGTCGTCCAGGTTCTATGGGACCTGTTGCACCTAACCGCGTATTCAAAGGTAAAAACCTTGCAGGACGCATGGGTGGCGATCGTGTAACAATTCAAAACCTTGAAGTTGTACAAGTTGTTCCAGAAAAGAACGTTATCCTTATCAAAGGTAACGTACCAGGTGCTAAGAAATCTCTTATCACTATCAAGTCAGCAGTTAAAGCTGGTAAATAATAAGGAAAGGGGAATACAGTCAAAATGGCAAATGTAACATTATTCGACCAAACTGGTAAACAAGCGGGCGAAGTTGTTCTTAACGATGCGATCTTTGGTATCGAACCAAACCAAGCAGTTGTATTTGATGTGATCATCAGCCAACGTGCTAGCCTTCGTCAAGGAACTCACGCAGTTAAAAACCGTTCAGCCGTTTCAGGTGGCGGACGCAAACCATGGCGTCAAAAAGGAACTGGACGTGCTCGTCAAGGTTCTATCCGCTCTCCACAATGGCGTGGTGGTGGAATCGTCTTCGGACCAACTCCACGTAGCTATGCGTACAAACTTCCTCAAAAAGTTCGTCGCCTTGCACTTAAATCTGTTTACTCAGAAAAAGTTGCTGAAAACAAATTTGTAGCCGTTGATTCTCTTGAATTTACAGCTCCAAAAACTGCTGAATTTGCAAAAGTTCTTGCAGCTTTGAGCATCGATTCTAAAGTCCTTGTTATTCTTGAAGAAGGAAACGAATTCGCAGCTCTTTCAGCTCGTAACCTTCCAAACGTGAAAGTTGCGACTGCTACAACTGCAAGTGTTCTTGACATCGCAAATAGTGACAAACTTCTTGTTACTCAAGCAGCTATCTCTAAAATCGAGGAGGTTCTTGCATAATGAATTTGTATGATGTTATCAAAAAACCTGTTATCACTGAAAAGTCAATGGCTCAACTTGAAGCAGGCAAATATGTATTCGAAGTTGACACTCGCGCTCACAAACTTTTGATCAAACAAGCTGTTGAAGCAGCGTTTGAAGGTGTAAAAGTTGCGAATGTGAACACTGTAAACGTAAAACCTAAAGCAAAACGCGTTGGACGTTACACTGGTTTTACTTCAAAAACTAAAAAAGCTATCATCACGCTTGCAGCTGATTCTAAAGCAATCGAGTTGTTTGCTACTGAAGCTGAATAATCTAAGGAGGAAATATCGTGGGAATTCGTGTTTATAAACCAACAACAAACGGTCGCCGTAATATGACTTCTTTGGATTTCGCTGAAATCACAACAAACACACCTGAGAAAACTTTGCTTGTTTCTCTTAAAAACAAAGCAGGTCGTAACAACAACGGTCGTATTACTGTTCGTCACCAAGGTGGTGGACACAAACGTCATTACCGTTTGATCGATTTCAAACGTAACAAAGATGGAGTTGAAGCAGTCGTTAAAACGATCGAATACGATCCAAACCGCTCAGCTAACATCGCGCTTGTACACTACACTGACGGTGTGAAAGCTTACATCATCGCCCCTAAAGGTCTTGAAGTAGGTCAACGCATCGTATCAGGACCAGAAGCGGATATCAAAGTCGGAAACGCTCTTCCACTTGCTAACATCCCAGTTGGTACTTTGATCCACAACATCGAATTGAAACCTGGTAAAGGTGGAGAATTGGTACGTGCTGCTGGAGCTTCTGCTCAAGTATTGGGTTCTGAAGGTAAATATGTACTTGTTCGTCTTCAATCAGGCGAAGTTCGTATGATTCTTGGAACTTGCCGTGCTACAGTTGGTGTTGTCGGAAACGAACAACATGGACTTGTTAACCTTGGTAAAGCGGGACGTAACCGCTGGAAAGGTGTTCGCCCTACAGTTCGTGGTTCTGTAATGAACCCGAATGATCACCCACACGGTGGTGGTGAAGGTAAAGCACCAGTTGGACGTAAAGCGCCATCTACTCCTTGGGGTAAACCTGCACTTGGTCTTAAAACTCGTAACAAGAAAGCGAAATCTGACAAACTTATCGTTCGTCGTCGCAACCAAAAATAATCATAAGCAACTAGCTTACACTTTCCGCCAGCTCGGTAGCGCTGCTTAGCAGCGCAAGCCGCTGTGGTACTAAATTTTAAAGGAGAAAATTACAAAATGGGACGTAGTCTTAAAAAAGGACCTTTCGTCGATGAGCATTTGATGAAAAAAGTTGAAGCTCAAGCAAACGACGAAAAGAAAAAAGTAATTAAAACTTGGTCACGTCGTTCAACGATCTTCCCAAGTTTCATCGGATACACTATCGCAGTTTATGATGGACGTAAACATGTACCTGTCTACATCCAAGAAGACATGGTAGGTCACAAGCTTGGTGAATTTGCACCAACTCGTACTTACAAAGGTCACGCGGCAGACGACAAGAAGACACGTAGAAAATAAGGAGAACATAAATGGCAGAAATTACTTCAGCTAAAGCAATGGCTCGTACAGTGCGTGTTTCACCTCGTAAATCACGTCTTGTTCTTGACAACATCCGTGGTAAAAGCGTAGCCGATGCCATCGCTATTTTGACATTCACACCAAACAAAGCTGCAGGGATCATCCTTAAAGTGTTGAACTCAGCAGTAGCAAACGCTGAAAACAACTTTGGTTTGGAAAAAGCTAACTTGGTAGTATCTGAAGCATTCGCAAACGAAGGACCAACTATGAAACGTTTCCGTCCACGTGCGAAAGGTTCAGCTTCACCAATCAACAAACGTACAGCTCACATCACAGTAGCTGTTGCAGAAAAATAAGGAGGTAAACTCGTGGGTCAAAAAGTACATCCAATTGGTATGCGTGTTGGTATCATCCGTGATTGGGATGCCAAATGGTATGCTGAAAAAGAATACGCGGATTACCTTCATGAAGATCTTGCAATCCGTAAATTCATTCAAAAAGAATTGGCTGACGCAGCCGTTTCAACTATTGAAATCGAACGCGCAGTAAACAAAGTTAACGTTTCACTTCACACTGCTAAACCAGGTATGGTTATCGGTAAAGGTGGAGCAAACGTTGATGCACTTCGTGCAGCTCTTAACAAATTGACTGGTAAACAAGTACACATCAACATCATTGAGATCAAACGTCCTGACTTGGATGCTCACCTTGTTGGTGAAGGAATTGCTCGTCAATTGGAACAACGTGTTGCTTTCCGTCGTGCACAAAAACAAGCGATCCAACGTGCTATGCGTGCTGGAGCTAAAGGAATCAAAACTCAAGTATCAGGTCGTTTGAACGGTGCAGATATCGCCCGTGCAGAAGGATACTCTGAAGGAACTGTTCCACTTCACACACTTCGCGCTGATATCGATTACGCTTGGGAAGAAGCAGACACTACTTACGGTAAACTTGGTGTTAAAGTATGGATCTACCGTGGTGAAGTTCTTCCAGCTCGTAAAGACGCTAAAGGAGGTAAATAACCAATGTTAGTACCTAAACGTGTAAAACACCGTCGCGAATTCCGTGGTAAAATGCGCGGTGAAGCAAAAGGTGGAAAAGAAGTAGCATTCGGTGAATACGGTCTTCAAGCTACAACTAGCCACTGGATCACAAACCGTCAAATCGAAGCTGCTCGTATCGCCATGACTCGTTACATGAAACGTGGTGGTAAAGTTTGGATTAAGATTTTCCCACACAAATCATACACCGCTAAAGCTATCGGGGTACGTATGGGATCTGGTAAAGGGGCTCCTGAAGGTTGGGTAGCACCAGTTAAACGTGGTAAAGTGATGTTCGAAATTGCTGGTGTATCTGAAGAGATCGCACGCGAAGCGCTTCGTCTTGCTAGCCACAAATTGCCAGTTAAAACTAAATTTGTGAAACGTGAAGCAGAATAAGGAGAGGTCATGAAACTTACAGAAGTAAAAGAATTTGTTAAAGAACTTCGTGGTCTTTCTCAAGAAGAACTCGCGAAGCGTGAAAATGAATTGAAGAAAGAATTGTTTGAACTTCGTTTCCAAGCGGCTGCTGGTCAATTGGAACAAACTGGACGTTTGAAAGAAGTGAAAAAACAAATCGCTCGTATCAAAACTGTTCAATCAGAATCTAAATAATAGACTAGGGAAGGAGAATTTCAATGGAACGCAATAATCGTAAAGTTCTTGTTGGACGCGTTGTGTCTGACAAAATGGACAAAACAATCACAGTTGTAGTTGAAACTAAACGTAACCACCCAGTCTATGGTAAACGTATCAACTATTCTAAAAAATACAAAGCTCATGATGAAAACAATGTTGCTAAAGAAGGCGATATTGTTCGTATCATGGAAACTCGTCCGCTTTCAGCTACAAAACGCTTCCGTCTTGTAGAAGTCGTTGAAGAAGCGGTCATCATCTAATCAAACCTGAAAGGAGAAAACGTAAATGATTCAAACAGAAACTCGTTTGAAAGTCGCTGATAACAGTGGCGCGCGCGAAATCTTGACAATCAAAGTTCTTGGTGGTTCAAAACGTAAATTCGCGAGCATCGGTGATGTAATCGTTGCATCAGTAAAACAAGCTACTCCTGGTGGTGCGGTTAAGAAAGGTGACGTTGTAAAAGCTGTTATCGTTCGTACTAAATCAGGTGCTCGTCGTAAAGATGGTTCATACATCAAATTCGACGAAAATGCAGCAGTAATCATCCGTGACGACAAAACTCCTCGCGGAACTCGTATCTTTGGCCCAGTTGCACGTGAATTGCGTGACGGTGGTTTCATGAAGATCGTGTCACTTGCTCCAGAAGTACTTTAATCAATAAAAAAACAAACACAGTCCCCTGGCATAGCCAGGGTGCCCATCGGGCGTAAGAATAAAAGGAGAATAAAATGTTTGTAAAAAAAGGCGACAAAGTTCGCGTTATCGCTGGTAAAGACAAAGGCGTAGAAGCTGTTGTTCTTACTGCTCTTCCAAAAGTAAATAAAGTTGTTGTAGAAGGTGTAAACATCATCAAGAAACACCAACGTCCAAATAACGAAAACCCTCAAGGTGCGATCGTTGAAAAAGAAGCTCCAATCCATGCTTCTAACGTTCAAGTTTTGGACAAAAACGGTGTTGCTGGACGTGTTGGCTACAAATTTGTAGACGGCAAAAAAGTTCGCTACAACAAAAAATCAGGCGAAGTGCTTGACTAATCACGAAGGAAAGGAGAAGTATAATGGCTAATCGTTTAAAAGAAAAATACCTTAATGAAGTAGTACCATCATTGACTGAACAGTTCAACTATTCATCAGTTATGGCTGTGCCAAAAGTTGATAAAATCGTTTTGAACATGGGTGTTGGTGATGCAGTATCAAATGCTAAAAACCTTGAAAAAGCTGCTGAAGAGCTTGCTTTGATCTCAGGTCAAAAACCATTGATCACTAAGGCTAAAAAATCAATCGCCGGCTTCCGTCTTCGTGAAGGTGTTGCGATCGGTGCAAAAGTTACCCTTCGTGGTGAACGTATGTACGAATTCTTGGATAAATTGGTAACAGTTTCACTTCCACGTGTACGTGACTTCCATGGTGTTCCAACTAAATCATTTGATGGACGCGGAAACTACACACTTGGTGTGAAAGAACAATTGATCTTCCCAGAAATCAACTTTGATGATGTTGATAAAACTCGTGGTTTGGATATCGTAATCGTAACTACAGCGAACACAGACGAAGAATCACGTGCATTGCTTACTGGCCTCGGAATGCCGTTTGCAAAATAATATAGGAGGTAAAACTAATGGCTAAAAAATCTATGATTGCTAAGAACAAACGCCCAGCGAAGTTCTCTACTCAAGCATACACTCGCTGTGAACGTTGTGGACGTCCACACTCAGTTTACCGCAAGTTTAAACTTTGCCGTGTTTGCTTCCGTGAATTGGCATACAAAGGTCAAATCCCAGGTGTCACAAAAGCATCTTGGTAATTCTATGATACAAAGAGCGTAACAACCCCAGCAAAAATAGGAGATTTGGTGCAGGAGCGATGCTCCAAGACAAATCTATCTTTTTTGCCCAGGTTGTAGCTCGTGTTCAAATGAGATTATCTTGTTTGAATGTATCAAAACTTTCTGAGCCTAGCTCAATCATTAACTAGCAAGTGCAACTTGCAAACTACTAGTAAGAGGAGAAATTATAATGGTTATGACTGACCCAATCGCAGACTTCCTTACACGTATTCGTAACGCTAACCAAGCAAAACACGAAGTACTTGAAGTACCTGCATCAAACATCAAAAAAGGGATTGCTGAAATCCTTAAACGCGAAGGTTTTGTAAAAAACGTTGAATTCATCGAAGATGACAAACAAGGCATCATCCGTGTATTCTTGAAATACGGACAAAACGGTGAAAAAGTTATCACAAACTTGAAACGTGTATCTAAACCAGGTTTGCGTGTTTACAAAAAACGTGAAGATCTTCCAAAAGTTCTTAACGGACTTGGAATTGCTATCCTTTCAACTTCTGAAGGTTTGCTTACTGATAAAGAAGCACGCCAAAAGAACGTTGGTGGGGAAGTTATCGCTTACGTTTGGTAAAATCAAGATACAAAGCTCGTAAAGAACAAAACAAAATTAGGAAGTTGGAGCAGTTTGTTGACAAACAAGCCAACTTATCTATTTTGCACAGTTCTTAGAGCGTGTTCAGTTCAGCTCTTGAACTAAATAAGTATCTTAAACCCCGTGAAAACTGGCCCGCAAAGGCCTGACAATTTAACAGGAGAATAATAAACATGTCACGTATTGGTAATAAAGTTATCGTGTTGCCTGCTGGTGTTGAACTCACTAACAATGACAACGTTGTAACTGTAAAAGGACCTAAAGGAGAACTTACTCGTACGTTCTCAAAAGATATTGAAATCCGTGTGGAAGGTACTGAAGTAACACTTCACCGTCCAAACGATTCAAAAGAAATGAAAACAATCCACGGAACAACTCGTGCCCTTTTGAACAACATGGTTACTGGTGTATCAGAAGGATTCAAGAAAGAACTTGAAATGCGCGGGGTTGGATACCGTGCACAACTTCAAGGATCAAAACTTGTTTTGGCTGTTGGTAAATCACACCCAGACGAAGTTGAAGCTCCAGAAGGAATTACTTTTGAACTTCCAAACCCAACAACAATCGTTGTTAGCGGAATTTCAAAAGAAGTAGTTGGTCAAACAGCTGCTTATGTACGTAGCCTTCGTTCACCTGAACCATACAAAGGTAAAGGGATCCGTTATGTTGGTGAATACGTTCGCCGCAAAGAAGGTAAAACAGGTAAATAATGTAGTTTGGTTGTTTTTCAACCAACCTTCATCTTACCAACTCAGTGCTTAGCACATGATTTTAAAATTAAGAGGTGAAAATTGTGATTTCGAAACCAGATAAAAACAAAATCCGTCAAAAACGCCACCGTCGCGTTCGCGGAAAACTCTCTGGAACTGCTGATCGCCCACGTTTGAACGTATTCCGTTCTAATACAGGCATCTACGCTCAAGTAATTGATGACGTAGCGGGTGTAACGCTCGCAAGCGCTTCAACTCTTGACAAAGAAGTTTCAAAAGGAACTAAAACTGAACAAGCCGTTGTTGTCGGCAAACTTGTTGCTGAACGTGCAGTTGCTAAAGGTATTTCTGAAGTGGTGTTCGACCGCGGTGGATATCTATATCACGGACGTGTTAAAGCTTTGGCTGATGCAGCTCGTGAAAACGGATTGAAATTCTAATAGGAGGACACTAGAAAATGGCATTTAAAGATAATGCAGTTGAACTTGAAGAACGCGTAGTTGCCATCAACCGTGTTACAAAAGTTGTTAAAGGTGGACGTCGTCTTCGTTTTGCAGCTCTTGTAGTTGTTGGTGACCGTAATGGCCGTGTTGGATTTGGTACTGGTAAAGCTCAAGAAGTTCCAGAAGCAATCCGTAAGGCTGTTGAAGATGCTAAGAAAAACTTGATCGAAGTTCCTATGGTTGGAACAACAATTCCACACGAAGTAACATCAGTATTTGGTGGAGCTCGTGTATTGTTGAAACCAGCTATCGAAGGGGCTGGGGTTGCTGCAGGTGGTGCAGTTCGTGCCGTTGTCGAATTGGCAGGTATTGCAGATGTTACATCTAAATCACTTGGATCAAACACTCCAATCAACATCGTTCGTGCAACTGTTAACGGTTTGGCACAATTGAAACGCGCTGATGAAGTTGCTGCCCTTCGTGGTATTTCAGTTTCTGACTTGGCTTAAGAAAGGAGATTCAAATGGCTCAAATTAAAATTACTTTGACTAAGTCTCCAATCGGACGCATCCCGTCACAACGTAAAACTGTTGTAGCACTTGGACTTGGCAAATTGAACAGCTCTGTTATCAAAGAAGATAACCCAGCAGTACGTGGTATGATCACTGCTGTATCTCACTTGGTAACAGTTGAAGAAGTAAAATAATCTATTTAAAATAGAAACAAAGTTTTCAGGGGTATGAGAGGTTCTCATCCCCTAAAACTAAATATAAGTATAGGCGAGTTTGTAGTTAGGACACCTTTTCCTGATTACATGCGTTAGCAATTTACAAAAGAGGAGAAAATAAATAATGAAACTTCATGAATTACAACCTGCTACAGGTTCACGTAAAGTCCGCAACCGTGTTGGTCGTGGTACTTCATCTGGTAATGGTAAAACTTCTGGCCGTGGTCAAAAAGGTCAAAAAGCTCGTAGCGGTGGCGGTGTACGTCTTGGTTTTGAAGGTGGACAAACTCCATTGTTCCGTCGTCTTCCAAAACGTGGATTTACAAACATCAACGCTAAAGAATATGCTATTGTGAACCTTGATCAATTGAACGCCTTTGAAGATGGTGCTGAAGTAACTCCAGTAGTACTTGTAGAATCAGGAATTGTAAAAGCTGAAAAATCAGGTATCAAAATTCTTGGTAACGGAGAATTGACTAAGAAGTTGACTGTTAAAGCAGCTAAATTCTCTAAATCAGCTGAAGAAGCTATCACTGCTAAAGGTGGTTCAGTTGAAGTCATCTAAGTGAGGTGACCTATGTTTTTTAAATTATTAAAAGATGCATTTAAGGTAAAACAAGTTCGGTCGAAGATTTTGTTTACGATCTTCATCATTCTTGTTTTCCGCATTGGAACCACGATTACAGTACCTGGTGTAAATGCGAAAATTCTGAACAACCTTCAAGATGTGTCCTTCTTGAACATGCTCAGTTTAGTATCTGGGAATGCTATGAGGAACTTCTCAGTTTTCGCATTAGGGGTTAGCCCATACATCACAGCTTCGATCGTCGTGCAACTTTTGCAAATGGATCTGTTACCTAAGTTTGTTGAATGGGGCAAACAAGGAGAAGTTGGTCGAAGAAAGCTCAACCAAGCAACACGCTATATTTCTTTGGTTCTAGCTTTTGTTCAATCCATTGGGATTACAGCGACCTTCCACACCTTGTCTCAGGCAAAATTAGTTGCAACTCCTAATACCAAGACCTATTTGTTAATCGGTGCAATTCTGACGACCGGTTCCATGATTGTGACTTGGCTTGGAGAACAAATCACAGATAAAGGATACGGAAATGGTGTTTCAATGATTATCTTTGCGGGAATTGTGTCATCAATTCCTGAGATGATTAAAGAAATCTATGAAAATGCATTTGTGAACGTACGTTCTGGTCAAATGACTAATTCCCTTATTTTTGTTGGGGTATTAATCCTTGCTGTCTTGGTTATTGTTTACTTTACAACCTTTGTAGAGCAAGCACAATACAAGATTCCAATCCAATATACTAAGATTGCTCAAGGAGCTCCATCAAGTTCTTACCTTCCTTTAAAAGTGAACCCAGCAGGAGTTATTCCTGTCATCTTCGCTAGTTCGATTACAGCAGCACCTGCTGCCATTTTCCAAGTAATTAGCGCTATGGGTTACAATGCAGGATGGGTGAAAACAGCCCAAGCCATGTTGGCTACGAACACACCAACTGGTGTCGTTATGTATGCCTTGTTGATCATTCTCTTCACGTTCTTCTACACGTTTGTTCAGATCAATCCTGAAAAAACAGCAGAAAACCTTCAAAAGAGTGGTGCCTATATCCCAGGCGTTCGCCCTGGTAAGGGAACAGAAGAGTTTATGTCTCGTTTGCTACGTCGTTTAGCAAGCGTCGGATCAGTATTCCTTGGCTTTATTACCATCATTCCAATCTTAGCCCGAGATTTATTTGGTTTGACAGATGCAGTTGCTCTTGGAGGAACTAGTTTGTTAATCATTATTTCAACAGGTATTGAAGGAATGAAACAATTAGAAGGCTACTTATTAAAACGTAAGTATGTCGGATTTATGGACACAACAACAGAATAGAATAAGGTTGACTTTGTCAGCCTTCTATTTTGTTTTTAAATGGAAATAGGAATTCGCTCCTGCTTCCATTTAAAAACAAAATAAGGAGGATTCATCATGAATCTTTTAATTATGGGGTTGCCTGGAGCAGGTAAAGGAACTCAAGCGGCGAAAATCGTTGAAGAGTTTCACGTGGCGCACATCTCAACTGGAGATATGTTCCGCGCAGCGATGGCTAACCAAACTGAAATGGGTGTATTGGCAAAATCATTCATCGACAAAGGTGAATTGGTGCCAGATGATGTGACAAACGGGATTGTAAAAGAACGTTTGGCTCAAGACGACATTAAGGAAAAAGGATTCCTTTTGGATGGTTTTCCTCGCACGATCGAACAAGCTCATGCCTTGGATCAAATCTTGGTTGATCTTGGTTTGGAGCTTGAAGGAGTGATCAATATTGAAGTGGATCCATCCTGCCTCCTCGAGCGCTTAAGTGGTCGTATCATCCATCGTGAAACAGGTGAAACCTTCCATAAAGTATTTAACCCACCAGCTGACTACAAGGAAGAAGACTATTACCAACGTGAAGATGACAAACCAGAAACAGTGAAACGCCGTTTGGATGTAAATATTGCTCAAGGTGAGCCAATTCTTGCTCATTACCGTGCAAAAGGATTGGTCCATGATATTGAAGGAAATCAAGACATCAACGACGTCTTCAAAGATATCCAAAAAGTCTTGGAGAATTTGAAATAAAAACGTTTTAGTCACTTGCAATATTGGACAACTAGTGTTACAATTAGTTAGTCTGACTTATAATTGTTACCTCTGTGTTCAGAGGAATGAATCGAAATTTATGGAGGTACTTTTGCGTGGCAAAAGACGATGTGATTGAAGTAGAAGGCAAAGTAGTCGATACAATGCCGAATGCTATGTTTACGGTTGAACTTGAAAATGGACATCAGATTTTAGCAACAGTTTCTGGTAAAATTCGTAAAAACTATATTCGTATTTTAGCGGGAGATCGTGTTACAGTGGAGATGAGTCCGTACGATTTGACACGTGGACGTATCACATACCGCTTTAAATAATCGAAAAACTTGGAGGGATAAAAATGAAAGTAAGACCATCGGTCAAACCAATTTGCGAATACTGTAAAGTAATTCGTCGTAATGGTCGTGTTATGGTAATTTGCCCAGCAAATCCAAAACACAAACAACGTCAAGGATAAGATAGAAAGGAGAAAACATGGCTCGTATTGCTGGAGTTGACATTCCAAATGACAAACGTGTAGTAATTTCATTGACTTATGTGTACGGTATCGGACTTCCAACATCTAAGAAGATCCTTGCTGCTGCAGGCGTTTCTGAAGATATTCGTGTTCGCGATCTTACACCAGATCAAGAAGATGCTATCCGTCGTGAAGTTGACGCAATCAAAGTTGAAGGTGACCTTCGTCGTGAAGTAAACTTGAACATCAAACGCTTGATGGAAATCGGTTCATACCGTGGTATCCGTCACCGTCGTGGACTTCCAGTTCGTGGACAAAACACTAAAAACAATGCTCGCACTCGTAAAGGTAAAGCTGTTGCGATTGCAGGTAAGAAAAAATAAAATAAAATAAGGAGGTAAAAATCTTGGCTAAACCAACACGTAAACGTCGTGTGAAAAAGAATATCGAATCTGGTATTGCTCATATTCACGCTACATTTAACAACACAATTGTTATGATTACTGATGTGCATGGTAACGCAATCGCTTGGTCATCTGCAGGTGCACTTGGATTTAAAGGTTCTCGTAAATCTACACCATTTGCTGCTCAAATGGCATCAGAAGCTGCTGCAAAAGCTGCTCAAGAACACGGACTTAAATCTGTTGAAGTAACTGTTAAAGGTCCTGGTTCAGGTCGTGAGTCTGCTATTCGTGCACTTGCTGCTGCTGGTCTTGAAGTAACTGCAATCCGCGATGTAACTCCTGTACCACACAATGGTGCTCGTCCTCCAAAACGTCGCCGTGTATAATCATCAACAATTACACAGCTTTTCGTTTAAGAGGGAGTATAGCAAATGATTGAGTTTGAAAAACCAAATATAACAAAAATTGATGAAAACAAAGATTATGGCGTGTTTGTCGTAGAACCACTTGAACGTGGCTATGGTACAACACTTGGAAACTCACTTCGTCGTGTACTTCTGGCTTCACTTCCAGGTGCAGCTGTCACTTCAATCAACATTGAAGGTGTACTCCACGAATTTGATACCGTTCCAGGAGTCCGTGAAGACGTTATGCAAATTATTCTTAACGTTAAAGGAATCGCCGTTAAATCTTACGTCCAAGACGAAAAGATTATTGAACTTGATGTAGAAGGACCTGCAGAAGTAACTGCTGGAGATATTCTTACTGATAGTGACATCGAAATTGTAAACCCTGATCATTATCTATTTACAATCGGAGAAGGAGCATCTTTGAAAGCAACGCTTACTGTAAACAGTGGACGTGGCTATGTTCCAGCTGATCAAAACAAAAAAGATGATGCACCAGTGGGAACACTTGCTGTAGATTCAATCTATACGCCAGTGACTAAAGTCAATTACCAAGTTGAACCAGCACGCGTTGGTAGCAACGATGGCTTTGACAAGCTAACCCTTGAAATTTTGACAAATGGGACAATCATTCCAGAAGATGCCTTAGGTTTGTCTGCTCGTATTTTGACAGAACACCTAAATCTATTCACAAACTTAACTGAAATTGCTATTGCAACAGATGTTATGAAGGAAGTAGATACAACTTCTGATGATCGCATTTTAGAACGTACGATCGAAGAATTAGATCTTTCAGTTCGTTCATATAACTGTTTGAAACGTGCTGGCATTAATACTGTTTACGATTTGACTGAAAAATCAGAAGCAGAAATGATGAAAGTTCGTAACTTGGGACGTAAGAGTCTTGAAGAAGTTAAAATCAAACTTGCCGACTTAGGCCTTGGGTTAAAAAACGATAAATAAAGGAGGAATACATGGCTTACCGTAAACTAGGACGCACTAGCTCACAACGTAAAGCGATGCTTCGCGATTTGACTACAGATCTTATCATCAATGAAGCAATTGTAACAACTGAAGCACGTGCGAAAGAAATCCGTAAATCAGTTGAAAAAATGATTACTTTGGGTAAACGTGGTGATTTGCATGCACGTCGTCAAGCTGCTGCATTCGTACGTAACGAAGTTGCATCACAAAACTTTGATGAAGAAACAGGTAAATACTCAGAAACAACTGCACTTCAAAAATTGTTCTCTGAATTAGCACCTCGTTATGCTGAGCGCAATGGTGGATATACTCGTATCCTTAAAACTGAACCACGTCGTGGTGATGCTGCGCCAATGGCTATCATCGAATTGGTATAATATCATCAATTTTGTTGAGTGTTATGATGATGGAATACACTGTTATTCTTAGTCTAGCTCTGGTCTACCGCTGGGGATTTTCCCCAGCGGGAACACTCATCATATTGAATGAATGGTAGACGCTTGTTTACGAAATTGCTTTAACTTAAAACAATTTCGTAAGCAGGCGTTTTGTCTTGCTTTTCATGAGTAGTCTCGAATAGCAAAAAATGATATAATGGAACCCATATCTCCAATAGAAGAAAAAGGATTCAATGACAAAACAACAAGCAATTAAATTACTAAAAGAGAAGTACCTCAGTAATATGAAAGAGGATTCAGAACTCTTTGTCGGGGTTGAATTAGAATTTCCGATTGTAGAAATACATGGAAATAAAACCAATATAGAGGTGACGAAAAATCTTTTTCGAACCTTAGCGAACTTATTAGATTTTGAAGTCGAAAAAATGGATGACGATCAAAATCCAATTCAATTGGTTCACCGCTCTTCCAAAGATCGTATTCTATTCGAGCTAAGTTACAATACGATTGAATTTGCATTTGAAAAGGCTCATTCTATAGATGAGGTGGCAGAACGCTTTGAAGCCTATTTAAAGATCATTCAACCGATTTTGCAAGAAGACCACCACGAAATTCAAGGGCATGGGATCCATCCACAGTGGCAAGAAAATGATAATAGCCCAGTAAAAATTGAACGATACAAGATGTTAATGGCTTTCCTAGCAATGAATGGCACAGGGATGAAAACACACCCCTATCCTTCATACGGAGCTTTTATATGCGGGAACCAACTTCAATTGGATGTACGACGTGATAACTATATACGAGTCATTAATGCATTTAATAAAATTGAAGCAGCCAAAGCATACTTATTCTCAAACTCAGAATTTTCAGCAGAGGCTTGGGATACAAAGATTACGAGAGATATTTTTTGGGAAGAATCCTTACATGGTTATTATAAGGAGAATGTAGGTATTTATCCTAAGGACTACCAAAGCGAAGAAGAGTTTTTTAATAATCTTGCTAGCACAGCTATTTTTACTGCAACTAGAGAAGATCAATCTTATTATTTTAAACCCATTCGAGTAAAAGACTATCTAGATCAAAAAGAAATCATAGCCTATACAGCTGATGGTAATGAAAAAATCATTAGTCCTGTAAAAGAAGACTTAAAACAGCATCGAAGTTACCAATTTCAGGATTTAACTGCCCGTGGGACAGTAGAATTTAGAAGTGTTTGTACTCAACCATTAGAAACAACCTTTGCCCCGATAGCCTTTGAACTTGGCCTATTTCTACAGTTAGAAAACTTGGAAAACTATTTAGAACATTGTTCATTTCTCAAAAATGAAAAACAGGACTATAGAAAACTTAGAAAGAAATATTCAAAGAAAATTCTAAGCGAAAAGGAAGAAGAAACTATCCAATCCTTTTCAAAAGATCTGATAGACATGGCCAGAGCAGGTTTGATCAAAAGAGGCTACGGGGAAGAAACATTTCTAATTATCAACAAAGAACTGAATTGATAGAAAAGCCTGTATTACAGGCTTTTCCTCATACCTTCAAGAAAACTTTCAAAAAAATAAAATTTTTTGAGAAAAAGTGTTGACAGTAAGA
>NZ_KV794420.1:3872-8223 GCF_001808745.1 Streptococcus sp. HMSC057G03 | reverse complement strand
GTAGTTGTGGTTGTAGGCTCTTGAGTCGTAGTAGTAGTTGTAGTAGTCGTAGTGGTTGTTGTAGTTGTTACATCACTATTGAAGACTTGTGCATCTGCTGAAGCTGCTTTGTTAACCCAAGTATTTTCTTTGGTTACAGCTGTTTTGTGTTGATCGCTTGTTAGAGAAGCAACGTTTGTTACGCTCTTGATTTGATCAGCATGTTGTAGAAGTGTTTGGTATGATAGGGTAATTTCGTCTGTAGATTCAACTTTAAATTGGTCGCTGACCTTAGTCAAATCAAGTTTAAATCCGCGAGCTGTCCACTCAATGTATGGTTCTAATGCAAGACCAGACATTGGTAATCCGTTGACAACTAGAGTTTTACCATTGACTCTCAAGTCAAATGATGCTGGAAGGTAGCTTCCAGCTTTGAAGTATTGAGAAACATCTTGACCTTTAGCAGAAGTAATACGGCTATAGTCAAGTGCTGGAAGGTTAGGCATTTGGTCAGTAAAGACGATGCTTGATGCAGCTTCTTTCTTGTCAACAGCATTGTTTACTGAGATGTGCCAAGTTAGGAAACCATCAGTATTTGCATCAGTTACTGTAAGAGTATCTCTCCAGTCTGGAACTCCTGTAGGTCCCCAAATTTTTTGAGCATGTTGGAGATTTGTGTGGTCAGTTCCTCCAGAGTTATACTTCTTGATTGGAAGTAGGACTGGAACTGGACCTTGTCCAGAACGTTTCACGATTGTAGATTCTGAACCGATTTTAATGGTACGTTCTTGGTCTTTACCAGTGGTATTATCTCCATCCCATTTGTACCAGAATGATACGTTTCCTTCAGCTCCTTTATTTCCTCCTTTTACGAAGGTAATAGTCAGAGTCTTACCATCATCTGATACTTTACCGGTTGCAATTTCTTCGCCACTAGCGTTTTTCATTGAGCTAAAAGCAGAAGAAGCAAACTTAACGTCCTCTGGCATAGAAATCTTGAATGTATCTCCGACTTCCACACCTGAATCAATTTCCCAGTGATATGAAATCTTTTCGCCTTCAGTTTTCACTTGGGAAATCTTCACTTGGCTGGTTAATTCTTTTGCTTGGGTACTATATGCACCAATAGAAACTAAAAGTGCTAGGACCGCAAACACAGAAACAACAGCAAAAAATAACTTTTTCATTGATCCTCCAATTTTTTTCTTGTAAAGTCCCCCTTATTTTTTCACATAGTGATAAATATATGTGCGATCGTTTAGCAGTAAAAATTTCTGATTTTGCTCTGTAAATCAGTTATTTGTTCTATATTATCAGTAGTAGAGTAGATTATTTTCAACAGTTCAAAAATTTTCTTCCACTACCATATTCATCTTGAAAGAACCTTACATGGGCCTAACAAGATACAAAACTTCCCCACTAACCTTGACTGTTTCGATCAAAAACACAGGGTTATCACAAGTATAGTATTAGTAATGATAATAAATCACCTAATAGCGAACAGGGACCGATCCCATCAGCTATTTAGATCACAATCATCACAACTATAATTATATGCTTTTATAGACACAAGTCAAGCTAAATGCAACAAAAACAGAGGAAATTGTTCATTTTGTTCCAACCACTACCTGACCTTTTATTTCCCGCCATTTCCGGCTTTCATGATATAATATTCAGATAAGAAAAAGAGGAGACCAAAAGCTAGATGATCACTTCAAAATACGATTGGCAGTTAGCTTCGCCAAGTGCAGATGAGGCCTTTTTAGCCCTTGCCAAAAAAGCAGGCCTAGAAGCATCTGTAGCAACCTTGCTGTATGAGCGTGGTATTCAGACCAAAGAGGATTTAGAAGACTTTTTAGAACCCAAGCTGGAGAAGCTACATGACCCTTATTTGCTCCATGATATGGACAAGGCAGTGGAGCGCATCCGACGGGCCATCGAAGATTATGAGCAGATCCTCATCTACGGAGACTATGATGCGGACGGGATGACCTCAGCCTCCATTATGAAGGAAACCTTGGAGCAGATGGGAGCAGAGGTGCAAGTCTACCTACCTAACCGCTTTACAGACGGCTACGGTCCCAATGAGAGTGTCTACAAATACTTTATCGAGCAACAAGGTATTTCCTTGATTATTACGGTGGACAATGGGGTGGCGGGCAATCAGGCCATCGCTATGGCTCAGGCCATGGGAGTCGATGTCATCGTGACCGACCACCACTCTATGCCAGAGGTTTTACCGGATACATATGCGATCATTCATCCGGAGCATCCAGATGCGGATTATCCCTTCCATTATCTAGCAGGATGTGGTGTGGCCTTTAAGTTGGCCTGTGCCCTCTTAGAGGAAGTACCAGTCGATCTCTTAGACCTGGTAGCAATTGGGACCATTGCTGATATGGTCAGCCTGACAGATGAGAATCGGATTCTAGTCAAATATGGTCTGGGTGTTCTCCAACATACCCAGCGCATGGGCTTGCAGGAACTCTTGGAGATCGCAGGGATTCGTCCGGAGGATGTCAATGAAGAAACGGTTGGTTTTCAGATTGCTCCTCGTCTCAATGCCCTTGGCCGCCTCGATGATCCCAATCCGGCCATTGAACTCCTGACAGGATTTGACGATGAAGAGGCGCACGAGATTGCCCTCATGATTCATCAAAAGAATGAAGAACGAAAAGAGATTGTCCAAGCCATCTATGACGAAGCTAAAACCATGGTCGATCCGAGCTTATCCGCCCAGGTCTTGGCCAAGGAAGGCTGGAATCCAGGGATCCTTGGTATTGTAGCTGGCCGTCTATTAGAAGAGCTTCATCAGCCAGTAATTGTTTTAAGCATCGAAGATGGGCGTGCTAAAGGAAGCGCTCGGAGTCCTGAGTCGGTCAATATCTTTGATGCCCTCGATCCCCACCGGTCGCTCTTTGTCGCCTTTGGCGGGCATGCCGGTGCAGCAGGGATGACCTTAGATGTGGACCAACTCCCTGCCTTGTCTCAGGCCCTTACGGATTACATTGCAGAACAAGAGATTGATCTCAGCAGCAAGTCCACCCTAGCCATCGATGAGGAACTGCATCTAACAGAACTAACGCTTGAGACCTTAAAAAGCTTTGATCGCTTAAGTCCATTTGGCATGGACAATAAAAAACCAGTCTTTCTGGTCCGTAATTTCAAGGTAGAAGGGGCGCGCTCAATGGGAGCCGGCAATACCCACTTGAAACTCAAAATTTCTCAAGAAGATGCGACCTTTGAGGTGGTTGCCTTTGGATTGGGAAGCTTAGAGGCAGAGTTTGCCCAGGCGCAAGACCTAGAGCTAGCTGTGCAATTGTCAGTCAACCAATGGAATGGCCAAACGACCCTTCAACTCATGCTGGTCGATGCGCGTGTCGATGGTGTGCAGCTCTTTAATATCCGCTCTAAAAATGCCAGTCTTCCCGCAGGTGTTCCCGTTCTTGACTTTACCAAAGACCTACCAGATCTAGCAGGAACTTCCGCTGTAGTGGTTGGAAATATCCCTGAAGATTTAGAGGAATTACGGCAAATTTTCCAAGAACATGACTTCCAGGCCGTCTATTTCAAAAATGAGATCGCCAAAGCCTACTATCTAACAGGCTACGGTAGCAGGGACCAGTATGCCAAGCTCTATAAGACCATCTACCAGTACCCAGAGTTTGATGTCCGCTACAAACTGAAAGACCTAGCAGCCTATCTCAAGATCCAGCAGATCCTCTTGGTCAAAATGATCCAGATCTTCCAAGAGCTGGGCTTTGTGACCATTGAAAATGGGGTCATGAAGGTCAATAAAGAAGCAGAAAAACGGGAAATCGCTGAAAGCACCATCTACCAAAAACTCAAACAAACGGTGAAAGAGCAGGAGTTGATGGCCCTTGGGACGGTTCGTGAAATCTATGACTATCTGACAGGACAGACCTTATGAAAAAACACCTAAAACAGTTTCTCTGGCTCAGCCCCTTCCTGCTTTTTGCCCTCTATTGGCTGGGGATCTACTGGAGTTTGAGAAACCCCATGGAGGAGATTGTTTACTCCGAAAATGGTGGGATAATGCGAAATATGATTGTCAAGTCCTACACTCAAACAATCGGAAGTGGAGCTCCTTGGAAGGAAGATGAAGGATTTCAGACTTTTCCCTATTCTGATAAAATCGTTGGTGGAAAGGCGCATCTAGCTGTTACTATGTTTAGAGGCACTGCAGATTGGTTCTATATGTACAAATACAAATTAAATGAAAGTACCTCAGTTAATCTGATATTTGAATATGACGCCTCTAAAAAGATTTTTTACCAAAGTGACCTCTATCTGACAATCAATGAGACAAGCTACGAGGGCCAGCAACTTCTTGATCAACTTGCCACCTACG
>NZ_KV794420.1:0-3772 GCF_001808745.1 Streptococcus sp. HMSC057G03 | reverse complement strand
GGAAGTTCCCGTTATTCCCTGAAAAACTTGGGTGATATGAAAATCGAGTACAATAAATTGATAGAAGAACAATGAGAAATCAATGAAAATACGTCTAAAAATTACTCTCTGGTTCACACCCATCCTACTTTTTGCACTTTATTGGTTGGGAATCTACCTGAGCTTGAAGAACCCCATGGAAGAAATTAACTACTCTGAAAATGGTGGATTGATGCGCTATGTGATGTTTAAGCCCTATACAGAAACGATAGGAAAAGATGGTATCTGGAAAGAAGATGAAGGATTCCAAATGTATCCCTATTCAGGTGAAATTGTTGGGGGACAAGAAGATCTATCCGTCATGATGTTTCGAGACAGCTCGGAATGGGTTTATAGGTATAAATATCAGTTAAAAGAAAATGTATCGGTTCGTCTGATGTTCAAATACAATTCTAAAAAAAGAGCATTGATCCAAGAAGAAGCATATCTTTATGCGGATGATCAAACAGTTGAAGGCAGTGATTTTCTACAGAAACTTTCTACCTACGGCAAAGACCGCACTTGGTTGAAGAAGCAAAGCAAGAAAGTCGCTGAGCAATACATCCTTGGTACCTGGTTCAAAAATGGAAGTTCCCGTTATTCCCTGAAAAACTTGGGGGATATGAAAATCGAGTACAATGAAGTATTAGAAGAGAAGTAAAAGTCTCTTCTAACAATTATTATCCCGCATCTTTTTCAGGTGTGGGATTTTTTCGCAGAAATAAATAAAAATGGGAAACAGTTACCATAAGGCCTAGATACTACTAACTAAGCTTTTTTTAATTATAAAAGGATGTTATAATACTTCTAACTTAATGGAAAACTAAGAGTGATCTCTTAATAAAAAACTATTTGGAGGAATTAGATGGCCTTAATACAATCAAATGCTATTTCAGCTGCAGATGCAATTAGTGAGCTGGTTTCAGTTGATACCAGTAGTGCACAAAATCAGCAAGTTTCATTTTCTTACACTCAAGAAATTACAGGAATGGAAAATGGTAAGGAGGTAACAAATTCAGTTCTTCAGGCTATTAGCGAATTTAGTCAAGCAGTTCTAATTCAAGCTAACAAGTTCCCTCAAATTGCTACTGTAATTGAAAAGAGAGATATAGAGGAATCGCAAAGATGGAACCATTAAAAAAAATAATAGACAAGAGCGAAAAAGAACGCTCTGCTTTGACACGAAAAATTATAGAACTTGAAGAAAAAGAGGACGATTTTAAATTATTACAGAAAGGACATGAAGATAGAGTAGTTCAGTTAGCTGAACGATTTGAACAATTATCTTTTGATGTTGATTCTATACTGTCATCCTCAGATATGTCATCCTCATACAGAATTAAGGGTTTAGAAAGCAATCAAGAATTGCGTCATCAAATGGCAGAATATGTCCAAATTCATTTTGATGATATAGAAAAATTGAGTCAATCGTTCCGTCGAAATACGGATGAACAAAGAGATAAATTAATATCAGAAAGGAATCAATTGCCTTGGGAGTGAAATATAGTTCTGCAGAATCTAGTGCATTAATTGATGCACTGACAAACAATATAGCAGTCGCAAATGAAATTACAGAAAGATTATCCAGTGGCTGCACTTATTTGGTAAGTTCTTTGGATTCAGGTAAATTACAGGGAGCCGCATATACTGCTGGTAAAGGGCTTTTTACTGATATTATTATCCCTGCAATTTCGAAAATTAAGGAAGCAGTGGATGATATTCAAATAGAGTTGAATTCATATAAAACAGCAAATGAACCTGTATCTCAATATGGAAATCTTGATTTAGAAGAATTAAAAGCTCTCAAAAAAAGTAAAGAAGACATGTTAACAGTTGTTAATGAACAGATTGCTGAGCATGAGAGTTTTTTTAATCAATTAAAAGATCATATTACTTTTAATTACGATGCCCATCGTGAGACTTCTCGTCAATTGACTGAATCCAAAAATAATCTAGAGTCAGAAATTCAAAGTGTGACAAAGAAAATTGATGCGTTGGAATTGTTTGTATCACAGGTGGCATCATTTTTCTCCGATAGTTTAACTGTTTTAAAGCTTGCTATTCAAGGAGCAAGTCAGTTAAGTCAAGTGACTGTTGATGCCAATGGAAATTATAATACAGATGGTCTAGATATGACTTGGTTGAAGAAAATGAATGCTCAGAAAATAGTGAATGAATCACCAAGTTTACAAGATCTATCACCAGAAGATGCTATGTTTGCACAGAACTTGATGAAGCAATATGGATTTAACGAGAAAACAGCAAGGGAAATCATAAAAGTCAGAGATGGCATTGATAAAAAATTTCCAGATAAGTCTCAAGATGAAAAAGATTATATACTACTTAGAGTTCTTGGAAGTGTTTCATATACTGGATTTAAGTGGGATGAGACGGCAGGCTCTTTAAAAGATTATTTTTACGATGAGGGTCTAGCAGTTGATAGAGGGATTCATATGGAGAAGAGTTTTGACGAAATTATGAATGAACTAGGATTAAGTAAAGAGGAGTCAAAACATCTATACTCTATGCTATACTTCCAGCATGCTATATCGGGGACAGATTTACCTATTAATAGTTATAATGATGAGACATTGAAAGAATATGCTAATAATGTTGAACAAAACTATAAAAAAAATAACAGAAATATTTCATCTAAAGAAATACAAGAAACAGCAAAAAATATGTATCGAAAAGCAGATTATACTCATCAGTCGATTACAATGGCTACACATGTTAGTCCTAGAAGGTTTGTTTTAGCTGATATTTATGGTTGTGGAAGAGAAAATGTTAAAGACTTATCTGGCTGGGAAGGTGATACAACCAGAAATGCGAGCGATATGGAACCAAGTATTGGAACAGATGACTATATTGCTGACTTAGATTCTGTCAATATTGTAAAACGTATGAGCTCGAAATCTCAATCTTATACGCAAGCAATGAATAGCTACATGAGTGATCTACAAAGCTCTCCAAAGTTGCGTGAGAAGGAGTTTAAACAAAATGTTGATTTGAAAGAAGTTAAATCAACTATTTTTGCTAGTTTAGTTCCAGATAGTATCTCAGAAAAAGTAAGGTCTGTTTCAAATGCAGGAACTATTTATGAGACACCATCAGAAGAACAATCAATGGAATATCTGAAAGAAAATTACAATTCATCATATCAGTTCATTAGAAGTTTAGAAAAAGAAGAAATGCAATACGAAGGAGGTAACTAATGAAGCAGAAACATAGACTATTCCTCTGGCTCAGCCCCTTCTTGATTTTAGCTCTTTATTGGGTAGGAATCTACCTGAGCCTAAAAAGCCCTATGGAAGAGATCAACTACTCCGAAAATGGTGGATTCATGCGCTATGTGATGTTTAAGCCGTTTACAGAGACAATCGGTAGTGATCGCATCTGGAAAGAAGATGAAGGATTTCAAATTTACCCCTATTCCAAAGGAATTGTTGGCGGTGATGAGCGACTTTCAGTCTTGATGTTTCGTGATTCAACTGATTGGACATTTCGATATGAAGTTGATTTGGATAAGGATGTTACGGTTGGTTTTGGATTTACCTATGATTCTAAGAATAAAATCTTTAGACAGACCGGCTTATTCTTTTCTAGAAAAGGTACTACATACAAAGACCAGCAACTTCTTGATCAACTTGCCACCTACGGCAAAGACCGCACTTGGTTGAAAAAGCAAAGTAAGAAGGTTGCCGAGCAATACATTCTTGGCACCTGGTTTAAGAATGGAAGTTCCCGTTATTCC
>NZ_KV794419.1:0-226 GCF_001808745.1 Streptococcus sp. HMSC057G03 | reverse complement strand
TTAAATTCTTTATCCGCAATGTCGCCTACAGTCGCGATCAGAACTTTAGCTGTTCCATCGTGTTTCACTGTGACTGTCACATTCGCTTTCATTGTATCGTATGTAACGGTTGCGTCGCTTCCTTTAACTTCTTCTACTGTGTAGTTGTGTACGCCTTCTTGACCCTTCTTGAATTCAAGAGCTTTGAACTTAACGTTACCAGATGCATCATTGCTTACAGTTTCAA